>JAUPLV010000255.1 GCA_030836725.1 Pseudomonadota bacterium
CGCACCGGAGCTGTACCTCAAGCGGCTGGTGGTCGGCGGCTTCGAGAAGGTGTTCGAGATCAACCGAAACTTCCGCAACGAGGGGCTTTCCACCCGGCACAACCCCGAGTTCACCATGATGGAGTTCTATGAGGCCTACCGCGAGTACCGCTACCTGATGGACTTCACCGAGTCTTTGATCCGCGCCGCAGCGGTCGCCGCCACCGGCTCCGCCACGGTCGTTTATCAGGGCCATGAAATCGACCTCGGCAAGCCGTTCGCCCGCCTCACAATCGTCGACGCGATTCGCACCTATCACCCGCACTACACGGTCGAACAGCTGAACGACCGTGACTGGCTGGTATCGCAGTTCGTCGCGATGAAGGCAAAATACCGCCCTCAGGACGGCATCGGCGGCCTGCAATTGAGCTTCTTCGAGGAAACCACCGAGGCGCTGCTGATCCAGCCCACCTTCATCATCGACTACCCGGCCGAAGTCTCGCCGCTGGCGCGCCGTTCCGACAGCCAGCCCGACATCACCGAGCGCTTCGAGCTGTTCATCACCGGACGCGAAATGGCCAACGGCTTCTCCGAGCTGAACGACGCCGAGGACCAGGCCGAGCGCTTCATGGAACAGGTACGGCAAAAGGAAGCCGGCGACGAGGAAGCGATGCACTACGACGCCGACTTCATCCGCTCGCTGGAACACGGCCTGCCGCCCACCGGCGGCTGCGGCATCGGCATCGACCGCCTGGTGATGCTGCTGACCGATTCGCCGAGCATCCGCGACGTCATCCTGTTCCCGCAGATGAGGCGGGAAAGTTAAATGGGCCCGCAGATGCGGCGCGAAGGCTGACCCCATCGCCATGGGGCAATACGCGCTCAAGATCGCACTGTCCGCGCTGATCCTCGTCGCGGTTGCGGAGGTGGCCAAGCGCACCACGTTCTGGGCGGCGGCGCTGGCTTCGCTGCCGCTGACCTCGGTGCTCGCCTTCGTCTGGCTGTATCTCGACACCGGCGACGTGCAGAAGATCGCCACGCTGTCCGGCAGCATATTCTGGCTGGTGCTGCCCTCCTTGCTGCTGTTCGTACTGCTGCCCGTTTTGCTACGCATTGGCCTGGGATTCTGGTTCAGCCTGGCTGTTTCCGGCGCGGCTACCGCACTGGCTTACCTGGGCATGATCAAGCTGCTGGGCCTGTTCGGCGTTCGCCTGTAAAGGTGTCCGCAGGCCCTTATTTGCGCCTTCGCTTCCGGTAAAATCGCGCCTTCCGGCCATTTTCACAGTCAATCAATTTTACGAGTCAATCCATCATGACCGACGCTTTCAACACCTACGATTCCATTTCCACCGCCGCCGGCAAGGCGCACTTCGCCTCGCTGAAAAAACTCGAGACCGCGCTGGGCGTGTCGGTGGCGCGGCTGCCGGTGTCGATCCGCATCGTGCTGGAGTCGGTGCTGCGCAACTGCGACGGCGTCAAGGTGACGCCCGAGCACGTCAAGCAGCTGGCGAACTGGCGGACGAACGCCGAGCGCACCGAGGAAATCCCCTTCACCGTGGCGCGCGTGATCCTGCAGGACTTCACCGGCGTGCCGCTGCTGGCCGACCTCGCCGCGATGCGCTCGGCCGCCGCGCGTGCCGGCAAAGATCCGCAGAAGATCGAGCCACTGGTGCCGGTCGACATGGTGGTCGACCACTCCATCCAGGTCGACAAATTCGGCACCCCGGATGCGCTCGACCTCAACATGAAGATCGAATTCGAGCGCAACCTCGAGCGCTACCAGTTCCTCAAGTGGGGCATGCAGGCCTTCGACACCTTCAAGGTGGTGCCGCCCGGCGTCGGCATCGTGCACCAGGTGAACATGGAATACCTGGCGCGCGGCGTCATGGAAAAGGACGGCATGGCCTATCCGGACACGCTGGTGGGAACCGACAGCCACACCACCATGATCAACGGCCTCGGCGTCGTCGCATGGGGCGTCGGCGGCATCGAGGCGGAAGCGGCGATGCTGGGCCAGCCGGTGTACTTCCTCACGCCCGACGTGGTCGGCGTCAACCTCACCGGCAGCGTCAAGCCGGGCGTCACCGCCACCGACGTGGTGCTGACCATCACCGAGATACTGCGCAAGGCGAAAGTCGTCGGCAAGTTCGTCGAGTTCTTCGGCGAAGGCGCCGCCGCCCTGCCGGTCACCGACCGCGCGACCATTGCCAACATGGCGCCGGAATACGGCGCAACCATGGGCTTCTTCCCGGTCGACGAAGCGACCTGCCAGTACTTCGCCGCCACCGGCCGCAAAGCCGCGCAGGTCGACCTGATCCGCGCCTATTACCAGGCGCAGGGCCTGTTCGGCATCCCCAAGGCGGGCGAGATCGACTACTCGCAGACGCTCGGCCTCGACCTCTCGACCGTCGAACCTTCGGTCGCCGGCCCCAAGCGGCCGCAGGACCGCATCGCCCTGTCCGAGATCGAAACGACCTTCGACACCCTGATGCAGAAGCCCAAGGCGGAAGGCGGCTACGACAAGACCGCCGAAGACCTGCGCCGCACCTATGCGGTCGAAGGCGGCGGCGAACTGCGGCACGGCAGCGTGGTGATCGCAGCAATCACCTCGTGCACCAACACCTCCAACCCCGGCGTCATGATCGCCGCCGGCCTGCTCGCGAAGAAAGCAGTCGAACTCGGCCTCTATACCCCGTCGCATGTGAAAACCAGCATGGGCCCCGGCTCGCGCGCGGTGACCGAATACCTGAAGGCCGCCGGCCTGCTTACCTACCTCGAACAGCTCGGCTTCGGCGTGGTCGGCTACGGCTGCACCACCTGCATCGGCAACTCCGGCCCGCTGCCGGAAGCCATCGAGAAAACCGTGCTCGACAACGAC
>JAUPLV010000256.1 GCA_030836725.1 Pseudomonadota bacterium
CCGGTGATCAGAACGGTAGCGTGCGACTGGCTCAACCGGCCGATGGCGCGGAACACTTCCTGCATCGCCGGCGCCTGGCCGAGCATTTCGGTCATCGGCGACTCGATCGGCGCCGGGGTGTCGCGGCTGGCGCTTTCGGCCAGCGCGCGGCGCACCAGTTCCAGCGCCTGGTCGACATCGAACGGCTTCGGCAGGTATTCGAAGGCGCCGCCCTGGAACGCCGCCACCGCGCTGTCGAGGTCGGAATACGCAGTCATGATGATGACCGGCACCTTGGGCAGGCGCTCCTTCAGGGTTTGCAGCAGCTCCAGGCCGGAGACCCCCGGCATGCGGATGTCCGACAGCACCGCGGCGGGCGTGCTGCGCTCCAGTTCGCGCAGCGCATCGCTGGCCGAGCTGAAGGTCATGCACGGAATATCTTCACGAACCAGGGCTTTTTCCAGCACCCAACGGATGGAGCGATCATCGTCGATGATCCAGACACAGCTTGGTTTCGGCATGATGTTCAAGTGGGCAAGGGAAGGAAAATGGAAAACACGGTATGGCCGGGGCGGCTTTCGCAATCGATGGTGCCGTGGTTCTGCGCGATCAGCGTCTGCGAAACGGCGAGCCCGAGGCCGCTGCCGCCTTCGCGCCCGGATACCAGCGGATAGAAAATCTGGTCGCGGATATCCTCCGGAATGCCGGGGCCGTTGTCGACGATCTCGACCCGCATGCCCAGCCGGTAGCGGCGGCTTTCCAGGGTGATCTGCCGCGCCACCCGCGTCCTGAAAACGATCTCGCCCTGGCCGTGCCCATGCCCGTTACCGTGCATTGCCTGCACGGCATTGCGCGCGATGTTGAGGGTGGCCTGGATCAGCTGCTCGGCGTCGGCGCGGATTTCCGGCAGGCTGATGTCGTAATCGCGCCGGACCACGACGCTCGGCGTTTCGGCCAGAATCAGGCTGCGGACCCGTTCCAGCACTTCGTGAATGTTCACCGCACCAAAACGGGGCATCCGGTGCGGCGTCAGCAAACGTTCCATCAGCGATTGCAGGCGGTCCGATTCCTTGATGATGACCTGGGTATATTCGCGCAGCGATTCGCGAGGCAGCTCGTGCTCCAGCAGTTGCGCCGCGCCGCGAATTCCGCCGAGCGGATTCTTGATTTCATGCGCCAGGTTGCGCAGCAGTTCTCGGTTGGCCTCCTGCTGCAGGCGCGCCTGTTCCAGCCGGGCAATGCGCAAATGCGGATCGACCGCGCGCATTTCGATGAGGATTGCGTGGGGCGGCTTGTCCAGAGGAGAAATGCTGCAGCCGAGTCGAATCGGCGGATGGCCGTTCACCGCCACGTCGATCTCGTATTCAATGACGGTTTCCTGCTCGCTGCGCGCCGTCCGGATCGCCGCCAGCAACTCGGGGCTGCGCTCGAACACCCGGTCGGCGCGATCGCCCGCCAGCAACGCGCCCGATACGCCGAGCAGGGTTTCGGCCGCCGGATTGACATGGAAGATACTGCCTCCGGCATCCAGCACCACCGTGCCGGTGGACAGGCAGTCAAGCCCGGAAAAATCAGGAGAGGTGGGCGACATCATGCTCATGCGGTCAGTTGAAGCATTGATTGTGCCAGAGCGTGGTTCTTGACGCATACGACTCCACACGCGCTTCAGCACGTAGTGTATCGGAGTCCTTTAGGGCTTTAGCGTCTTTAGAACCACGGCCACCCCTTGCGGGTGGAGTGCGGTTGTTAAGGCTTGCGACTGGTGGGGTTGTCGGCGCGGGGTGGCCAATCGGGGCTGAAGCCCCTCCTACAGGGCATGGCTTTGCAGCCGCGACGCTCTTCATGCTCGTCCGAGCCCTTGCGCGAAGAACCGGAAACTATTTCAGATTAGCCAGTTCTCGCTGGATCGAAGCGACGTTTTGTTCGTGCTGCTGAACGGTAGTGCGTAATTTCTTGACCCGGTTGAGATAGGTCGCGTCGGTGGCGCGTTCGCCCGGCTGCAGGCGCTCGCCCAGCGCCAGTTGGCGGCGCGCTTCATCGGCATTGCGGCGCTCGCCCGCTATTTCATCCTCCAGCACCTGGCGGCGAATGTCGTCACGGCGTTTCTGTGTACCGGCATCGATGCGCGGGAAATCCGCCGGGCTGGGATTACGGGAAGCACGCGCGGGGGATTTCGTGGCAGCCGGCGACGATGACGGCGCGCCGGGAAGTTCAATCCGCTTGGCCCCTTTTCTGTAGACGTCGGTGAAGGTTACCTGGCCGTTTTCATCGACGTACCGGTAGATTTCGGCCTGCGCGGGCGCAGCCAACAATACGCAAAACAGAAAGGGCAGGTAGGTCAAACGGGGGATTTGCATAGGGTAAAGTCTATCGCACCCCGAAATAACGGCCAAAAACAGGCATTCTTGATGCGGCCGGAACCAATAAAACGGGCGGCCGAAGCCGCCCGTTTTATTGCGTGCGTCGCGCTTACAGCGAGTAGTACATCGCGAACTCGACCGGGTGCGTGGTCATGCGGAACTTGGTGACTTCTTCCATCTTCAGCGTGATGTAGGCATCGATCATGTCGTTGGTGAACACGCCGCCGCGGGTCAGGAACTCGCGGTCCTTGTCGAGTTCTTCCAGCGCCATTTCCAGGCTGTGGCAGACCTTCGGCACTTTTGCATCCTCTTCCGGCGGCAGGTCGTACAGGTCCTTGTCCGACGGATCGCCGGGGTGGATCTTGTTCTGGATGCCGTCCAGGCCAGCCATCATCAGCGCAGCAAAGCACAGATAGGGGTTGGCGGTGGGATCCGGGAAACGGGTCTCGACACGACGTGCCTTTTCGCTGGCAGCGATCGGGATACGGATCGAAGCCGAGCGGTTACGCGC
>JAUPLV010000017.1 GCA_030836725.1 Pseudomonadota bacterium
CCCATGCCTCGTCTGCGAAGAGCAGCTTCACTTGGTCAGTTTCCGCTCAACGCCCTTGCCAGCGTTCAGTTGCGCAACGGCCGAGAGAAGGCGCTTGGCGTTGGCGGGCGTGCGCAACAGATAGGCGGTTTCTTCGAGGGCTTTGTAATCTTCGAGCGAAAGCATCACAACGGACTGTTCGCCGTTGCGGGTAATGATCAAAGCTTCGTGGTCGTTGCAAACCCGATCCATCGCGCTGGCGAGGTTCGCACGAACATTAGTGTAAGTAATCGCGTCCATGAGCGGCTCCTGAAATGTACGCGTTACTGTACAGCTCCGGGCGCCAGGTGTCCAGCGCGGTAGGGCGCAATCGTTATTGCGCCGTATGTAAATGCCGCTCTCGCCAGTTAAAGCGACTACGACGATTCATGCCGCAAGTTCCCGCGTGGCCTCTTCCAGCACTGAATCCGGCACACCGCGCTTTTTCAGTGCTTCGATCAAGCGTGCCGTTTGGCCGAAAGCAAATTGCGCTTCGTCGCGCCGCAGTCCTTCTCCGATATAAGACTTCAATAGCGCCTGATATCCGGAAAACCCGCGCTGCGGTGCGATTTCCTTCATCGATTCCACTACGTCCGACGGAATGCGTACGGTGATGGAAATCATGGGGCGGTCTTTTGCCAGCCGCGTCTTGATGCGTTCAGGAATGCTCATGGTCTCGCCTTTCATCCAAGGTCGCCCGGCGGGCGGAAATGATACGGATGCATTCATCCTCGATTTGGATATGCACGACGAATAGCAGGCGGCTCGAAGTGTCGAATCCGATGATCGCGTCGCGCGCTTCATCATTACGACCGGCCTCAACCAGCCGGAAGAACGGATCGAAAAACACTGTCGCCGCCTGTTCGAACGTGATTCCGTCATGCTTGCCGGATTGGCCGCTGCTTTCTTCGGGTTCCACACGAAGGTCGAGCCGTTCAGTTCATGGCGGATGTCCATAGGCTATATTTTGGCGCGCGTATTTACTTTGTCAATACAAAATTGCTTTAAACCGAGATTGTTCATTAGGAACTCCTTCCCTCTTGTCCCACGGGATACCGTCCCTGCGGGACATAAGGGGGGAAGGCTGGGATGGGGGTGAAGCATTTCGTGGTGATTCAAGCATTTCACCCTCTCCCCAACCCTCTCCCCTCAAGGGAGAGGGGGCTAAAAGCAAAGCCAAACCGGCTAATGAACAATCTCGGTTAAATTCCGATTCCGAACACCACCAGCCGGTCCTTGACCGTGTCGGTGTGGCCGCGCCAGGCTTTTGCGCTTCGGGTCTGGATCAGCTGGCTGGGCAGGCTGAGGTCGGCGCCGACGCTGATGAAGGTGTCGGGCGCCAGTGCGGTGGCGAGGGCGTCGAGCAGGGCGGCGCTGCGGTAGGGCGTTTCGATGAAGAGCTGGGTGGCGCGGTCGCGGCGCGCGGTTTTTTCCAGGTCGCGGATGGCCTGGCTGCGCTCGGGTTCCTTGGCCGGAAGATAGCCGTGGAAAGCGAAGCGCTGGCCGCCCAGTCCCGAGGCCATCAGCGCCAGCAAAATCGACGACGGGCCGATCAGCGGCACCACCGGAATGTTCTCGCGATGCGCGGCCATGACCAGCGCCGCGCCGGGGTCGGCCACGGCGGGACAGCCGGCTTCGGACAGCAGGCCGAGGTCGTGTCCGGCCTTGAGCGGCGCCAGCAGCGCCGGGATGGCGGCGGCCGGGGTGTGTTCGTTGAGTTCCTCGATCTGCAACGCCTGGATCGGCAGCGGATGGCCCATTGCCTTGAGGTGCGCGCGCGCGGTCTTGGCGCGCTCGACGACGAAGTGGTCGAGCCGGCGGGCGACCGCGAGGGTGTCGGGCGGCAGGCAGGTTTCGGGGGTGACCGGCCCGAGTGGAACCGGGATCAGATAGAGCGTGGCCACGTTAAATTACACCGAGGGCCATCTCAGGACGCGCTCGGCCATGTCAGCACGTCGATGCTTTCGTTCATGAGCATCTCGGTCAGCGCCATCAGCGGCAGGCCGATCAATGCAGTGGGGTCGGGGCTGTCCATGCGTTCCATCAGCGCGATGCCGAGCGATTCGCTCTTGGCCGAGCCGGCGCAGTCGTAGGGCATTTCCTTCTTCAGATAGGCTTCGATCTGCGCGTCGGTGAGTGGCCGGATGTGCACCACGGTCGGCACGTCGCGCGTCTGCGTGTGGCCGCTGCGGCTGTTCAGCAGCGTCAGCGCGGTGTGGAACACCATGGCGCGGCCCTGCATTTTTTTCAGCTGCGCGAAGGCGTTGTCGAAATTGCCGGGCTTGCCGAGTTGTTCTGAATCAAGCATCAGCACCTGGTCGGAGCCGATGATCAGCGCGTCGGGAAAGGCCGCCGCTGCGGCCTGCGCCTTCAGAACCGACAGGCGCAGCGCGGTGGCCGAAGGCGTCTCGCCCGGCAGCGGGGTTTCGTCGACGTCGGGCGACAGGATTTCAAACGGCAGATGCAGCCGCGACAGCAGTTCGCGCCGGTAGCGCGAGGTGGAGGCCAAAACCAGCTTGGCTGGTGCGGATTGGACTTGGCCCAGTTTCATTCCGGCTGGATCTCGACCAGCGCCATGTCGGGCGTCACCGCATCGCCTTTCTTGGCGAAGATGCTGATGACGATGCCGGCGATCGGCGCCTGCACCTCGTTCTCCATTTTCATCGCCTCGATCACCAGCACGCCGTCGCCGGCCTTGACCGTCTGGCCGATGCTCACCAGCACGTCGACGACGGTGCCGGGCATGGCGGCGGTGACGTGGCCGGGATGGCTGGGACGGGGCTTTTGGCCGGGCGCGCTGGGTGCGGCGGCGGCTTTGCGCGGTGCGCCGTCATTGCCGGCAACCGCGACTTCGTTCAGCGACTCGACCAGCACTTCTTCGGTGACGCCGTCGACCGACACGAAATAGGGCCGCTGGGCGGCGTCGCTGCGGCCGCTGCCCGAGAGCTTGATGTGGTAGGTCTCGCCGTGCAGCGTGACCCTGAACTCGTCGGCGGCGTAGCGCGGTGTGCATTCCTGCTGCGCTGAGGCAGGCGGCAGCAGTTGCTCGGGCTTGAGGCTGCCGGCGGCGCGCTCCTGCAGCCAGGTCTTGCCGATTTCCGGGAACATGGCGTAGGTCAGCACGTCCTCGTCGGACCTGGACAGGCCCTCGATTTCGACGCGCAGCTTGTCGAGTTCGTTGCCCAGCAGGTCGGCCGGGCGGCAGGTGGTGACCTCGAGATCGCCGATGGCCATCTTGCGGACTTCCTCGTTGATGTGGCCCGGCGCCTGGCCGTAGCGGCCCTGCAGGTAGAGCTTCACTTCGTTGGTGACCGACTTGTAGCGTGCGCCGGTGAGCACGTTCAGCGCGGCCTGGGTGCCGACGATCTGCGAGGTGGGCGTCACCAGCGGCGGGAAGCCGAGATCCTCGCGCACCCGCGGGATTTCATCGAGCACGGCGTCCATGCTGTCGAGCGCGCCCTGTTCCTTCAACTGGTTCGCCAGGTTGGAAATCATCCCGCCCGGCACCTGGTTGATCAGCACGCGGGTGTCGGTGCCGGTGAAGGCCGACTCGAACTGCCAGTATTTCTTGCGCACCTCCTTGAAGTAGGCCGAGATTTCCTCGATCAGCGGCAGCGACAGGCCGGTGTCGTAGGCGGTGCCAGCCAGCGCCGCGACCAGGCTTTGCGTGGTGGGGTGGCTGGCGCCTTCGGCGAACGCGCCGACGCAGGTGTCGATGATGGTTGCGCCCGCTTCCACCGCCTTCAGGTGCGTCATGTGGGCGAGGCCCGATGTCGCATGGCTGTGGGTGTGGATCGGCAGGTGGGTGGCTTCGCGGATCGCGCAGACCAGGTCGTATGCGGTGTAGGGGGTGAGCAGGCCGGCCATGTCCTTGATCGCGATGGTGTCGCAGCCCATGTCGGCCAGGCCTTTGGCGAGCGCGACGAAATGCGGGATGTCGTGCACCGGGCTGGTGGTGTAGCTGACCGTGCCTTCGGCGTGCTTGCCGACGGCTTTCACCGCCTCGATCGACACGCGCAGGTTGCGCAGGTCGTTCATCGCGTCGAACACGCGGAACACGTCGACGCCGTTGTCCGCTGACTTCTGCACGAAGGCGCGCACCACGTCGTCGGAATAATGGCGGTAGCCGAGCAGGTTCTGCCCGCGCAGCAGCATCTGGATGCGCGTGTTGGGCAGGGCGCGGCGCAGTTTGCGCAGGCGTTCCCACGGGTCTTCGCGCAGAAAGCGCACGCAGGCGTCGAAGGTGGCGCCGCCCCAGGCTTCCAGCGACCAGAAGCCGACCTGATCCAGTTTGCCGCAGATCGGCAGCATGTCTTCGGTGCGCATGCGGGTGGCGATGAGCGACTGGTGGCCGTCGCGCAGGACGAGGTCGGTGATGTGTACTTTGGCCATGTCAGAGTCCTTGGTGTGCTGCAATCGCGGCGGCGATGGCGGCGGCCATCACTTCCGGCGGTTTCTTCTCGGTGTACTGGGTGAGTTCCGGATGCTCGTCGACAAAGCTGGTGTTGAAGCGCCCGCTGCGGAACTCCGGATTCTTGAGGATTTCCTGGTAATAGGGAATCGTCGTCTTGACGCCGTAGACCAGCATGTCCGATAGCGCGCGGCTGCCGCGCGAGAGGGTCGCCTCCCAGTTCAGATTCCACACCGTGAGCTTGGCGCACATCGAATCGAAGTAGGGCGGAATCACGTAGTCGGTGTAGATCGCCGCGTCCACCCGCACGCCGGGGCCGCCCGGCGAATAGTAGCGGGTAATGCGGCCGAGGCTGGGCAGGAACTCGTTTTTCGGGTCTTCGGCGTTGATGCGGAATTCGATGGCGAAGCCGCGATGCTTGATCTCGTCCTGCCTGTATTGCAGCGGCAGGCCGGAGGCGATGCGGATCTGCTCCTGCACGATGTCGACGCCGGTGATGGTCTCGGTGATGGGGTGCTCGACCTGCAGCCGGGTGTTCATTTCCATGAAATAGAACTGGTTGTCCTGGTCGAGCAGGAATTCCACCGTGCCGGCGTTGACGTAGCCCACCGACTTGGCGGCGCGCACCGCCAGCTTGCCGATGTATTGCCGCTGCGCTTCGGTCAATTGAGGACTCGGCGCGATTTCGATCAGCTTCTGGTTGCGGCGCTGGATCGAGCAGTCGCGCTCGAACAGATGGATGATGTTGCCCTGGGTGTCACCGAGGATCTGCACTTCGATGTGCTTGGGGCGCACCACGCATTTTTCGACGAAGACCTCGGGCTTGCCGAAGGCCTTGCTGGCTTCCGACACCACGCGGTCGTAGTTCTTCAGCAGGTCTTCCTCGCTGTCGCAGCGGCGGATGCCGCGACCACCGCCGCCGTTGGTGGCCTTGAGCATCACCGGATAGCCGATTTTGTTGGCCAGGGTGCGCGCTTCCTCGACGTTTTCCAGGTTGTGGCCCGATCCCGGAACCACCGGGATGCCGGCGGCGATCATGGCGTTCCTGGCCTGGATCTTGTCGCCCATGCGGCGGATCACCTCGGGCGAGGGGCCGATGAAGCGAATGCCGCGGCGCGCGCAGATGGTCGCCAGGTCGGGGTTTTCGGAGAGGAATCCGTATCCCGGGTGCAGGGCGTCGCAGCCGGAAGCCGCCGCCAGGTTGACCAGCGTGTGCGCGTTCAGATAGCCGAGGATCGGATCCTTGCCGATATGGTAGGCCTCGTCGGCTTTCTTGACGTGGAGCGCATGGCGGTCGGCGTCGGTGTAGATGGCGACCGACTTGATGCCGAGCTCGGCGCAGGCGCGCACGATGCGGACGGCTATCTCGCCGCGGTTGGCGACCAGTATCTTCTTAAGCATGGGCTCGCCTGATGTTGGGATGGCTGGGGTTTCTTTGACAAAAAGAACGCGAAATCATATCATTGCGGGCTAATGTTTAACCGGGTGCGTCATGTCGAGCCTGTGCGCGTTAACTCAGTACGCTGTTGATCAGGTGCGCCATGCTGCAGTCGATTGAGGTTGATCCACGGCGTTTTTGCAAGGATTCGCAGTCCTGGGAAACCCGATCGGAGGTGTCTGCGTTCCCGCGTCTTGCCCATGAATTTACGCAAGGCGAGCTGTTCTGTCGAGTCGATGGACGGGCGGACACGTTCGGTAGCCTGTCCTTGCGGCTGACGATACGCGGTGAGGTGGGACTGACGTGTCAGCGATGCCTCGGAAGCATGCGGCATGCGGTCCTGGTCGAGCGAACCTTGTATCTGGCACGCAACGAGACCGAGCTGGAACGGTTGGATGCAATGCCCGATAGCGATGCGATTCTGGTCGGAGAGACCCTGGATCTGCTCGATCTGGTTGAGGATGAAGTGTTGTTGAGCCTGCCGCTGGTAGCGATGCACGCGGAAGGTGAATGCCCCGTCTGAGGGGTGCGGTAGTTTTTTTGGCGTCACGGTTTGTGGTGTCACGATATTTTAAGGAGCAGTAAATGGCCGTTCAGCAGAACAAAAAATCCCCGTCCAAGCGCGGTATGCACCGTTCGCACGACTTTCTGACCAATCCGGCGCTGGCCATCGAGCCGACCACGGGTGAAGCGCATCTGCGCCACCATATCAGCCCCAACGGCTTTTATCGTGGCCGCAAGGTCGTCAAGGCCAAGGGCGAATAATTTTCTGGCGCGCCAGGTCTTGATTGCATGGGCCTTGATTGCACGGGGCCTTGATCGCATGGGCCTGGCGCGTTCGACTCAGCCAACAATCCCGGCTGTATGAGAAATATCACAGTCGCCATTGATGTCATGGGGGGCGACCACGGTCCCCATGTGACGGTCCCGGCGGCGATCCGTTGTCTTGCGCGTTTTCCCGATCTGAATGTCATTCTGGTCGGGCCGCAGGACGTCGTCGCCGCCGAACTCAAGGCGCATCGCGCCGAGACCGGGCCGCGCCTCATCGTCCGCCATGCCAGCCAGGTGGTGGCGATGGATGAAGCGCCGGCGCTGGCCCTGCGCGGCAAAAAAGATTCCTCCATGCGCGTCGCCATCGATCTCGTCAAGTCGGGCGAGGCCGATGCCTGCGTGTCGGCGGGCAACACCGGCGCCCTGATGGCGACCGCGCGCTTCGTCCTGAAAACCCTGCCCGGCATCGACCGGCCCGCGATTGCCGCGGTGATGCCGTCGATCAACGGCCATACGCTGGTCCTCGACATGGGCGCCAACGTCGACTGCACCGCCCAGCATCTGCTGCAGTTCGGCATCATGGGCGCGATGCTGGTGTCGGCGGTGGACCACAAGCCGAACCCGAGCGTGGGTCTGCTGAACATCGGCGAGGAAGACATCAAGGGCAATGAGGTGGTGAAGCAGGCCGCCGAACTGCTGCGCGAAAGCCACCTGAATTTCTACGGCAACGTCGAAGGCGACGATATCTTCAAGGGCACCACCGACGTGGTGGTGTGCGACGGCTTTGTCGGCAATGTCACCCTGAAGGCATCCGAAGGGCTGGCGAAAATGATTGTCACCACCCTGCGCGCCGAGTTCAAGCGCAACTGGCTGACCCGCATTGCCGGCCTGCTGGCCTTGCCGGTGCTCAATGCTTTCAAGCGCCGGCTCGATCCGCGCCGCTACAACGGCGCCACGCTGCTGGGGCTGAAGGGCGTGGTGGTGAAGAGCCACGGCTCGGCCGACCGCTTCGCGTTCGAGCATGCCATCGAAACCGCCAGCGACGAAGTCCGCAACAACGTGCTGAAGCGCATCACCGATCAGATCCAACTTATCCAACGGGTAGCCGCTTGACCTATTCCCGCATTCTCGGCACCGGCAGTTATCTGCCTGTCCACATCCTCACCAACGCCGACCTCGAAAAGCTGGTCGAGACGAACGATCAATGGATCGTCGATCGCACCGGCATCCGTGAACGCCATATTGCCGCCGAGGGCGAGTTCACCAGCGATCTGGCGACTCAGGCTGCGCGCGCCGCGCTCGATGCGGCCGGCCTTACGCCCGACGATATCGACCTGCTGCTGGTCGCCACCACCACGCCCGACCTGGTTTTCCCCAGCACCGCCTGCATCGTGCAGTCCAAGCTGGGGATGACCAACGGCAAGCCGGCGTTCGACCTGCAGGCAGTGTGCAGCGGCTTTGTCTACGCCTTGAGCGTCGCCGACCAGTTCATCAAGACCGGCGCGGCCAAGCACGTGCTGGTGATCGGCGCCGAAACGCTGTCACGCATTACCGACTGGAACGACCGCGGCAACTGCATCCTGTGGGGCGATGGCGCCGGTGCCGTGGTGGTGGGCGCGTCCGACGAGCCGGGCATCATCGCCACCCACATCCATGCCGACGGCCGTCACAAGGAGCTGCTGCGCACGACGACCGGCCCGTCGACCGGCATGAACGAGCCGGCGCTGATGCGGATGGAAGGCAACCCGGTGTTCAAGATGGCGGTCAACACCCTCGACCGCATCGTCGACGAGACGCTGGAAGCCAACGGCCTGCAGAAGTCCGACATCGACTGGCTGGTGCCGCACCAGGCCAACATCCGCATCATTTCCGCCACCGCGAAGAAGCTCGGCATGAGCATGGACCATGTCGTCACCACTGTCGCCGGGCACGGTAACACTTCCGCCGCCTCGGTGCCGCTGGCATTCGACGTGGCGGTGCGCGACGGCCGCATCCAGCGCGGCCAGACGGTGCTGATGGAAGCCTTCGGCGGCGGCTTCACCTGGGGCTCCGCGCTCCTCAAGTATTAAGGTTTTAAGGAACACCCGATGAAACTGGCTTTCGTATTTCCCGGGCAGGGCTCGCAATCGGTCGGCATGATGCAGGGCTGGGGCGAGCGCGCCGAAGTGCGCGCCACCTTTACCGAAGCTTCCGACGCGTTGGGCCAGGATCTGTGGGCGCTGGTGACGGACGGCCCGGCCGATCTGCTCAACCAGACGGTCAACACCCAGCCGGCGATGCTGGCGGCCGATATCGCAGCCTGGCGCGTGTGGCAGACCGCGGGCGGCGCCATGCCGGCGCTGCTGGCGGGGCACAGCCTCGGCGAATATGCCGCGCTGGTGGCGGCGGGTGCTTTGGGTTTTGCCGATGCCGTCAGGCTGGTGCGTTTCCGTGCCGAGGCGATGCAGGCGGCCGTTCCCGAAGGCGTCGGCGCGATGGCGGCGATTCTGGGGCTGGAAGACGATGCCGTGCGCGCGGTCTGCGCCGAGGCGGCAGCGGGCGAAGTGGTCGAGGCGGTGAATCTCAACTCCCCTGGCCAGGTCGTCATCGCCGGCAACAAGGCCGCGGTGGAGCGCGCCATGGCGCTGGCGAAGGAGCGCGGGGCCAAGCGCGCCCTGCCGCTGCCGGTCAGCGTGCCGTCGCATTCCTCGCTGATGCTGCCGGCCGCCGAAAAGCTGCTGGCGCATTTGCAGGGCGTGTCGATCATGACGCCCACGATTCCCGTGCTGCACAATACCGATGTGCAAAGCCACGCTGGCGCCGATGCGATCCGTGCCGCGCTGGCGAAACAGTTGCACACGCCGGTGCGCTGGGTCGAGACCGTACAGGCGCTGAAAGCCGCTGGCAGCGAACGCGTGATCGAATGCGGCCCCGGCAAGGTGCTGGCCGGGCTTGCCAAGCGCATCGACGACAGCCTGCCGGCGCTGGCACTGGTGGATGAAGCCAGCCTGCAGGCCGCACTCAACCAATAAGGAGACGACATGCTGCAAGAAGGACAAGTGGCTTTGGTGACCGGCGCCAGTCGCGGAATCGGCCAGGCAATCGCGTTGGCACTCGGCCAGGCGGGCGTCACCGTGGTCGGCACCGCCACCAGCGACAAGGGCGCGCAGGCAATCAGCGATTACCTCGCCGCGGCCAACATCAAGGGCTGCGGCATGAAGCTCGACGTCACCGACGCCGCCGAGGTCGATGCGGTCATCGCCGCGATCGGCGCGCAGTTCGGCGACATCGGCATCCTCGTCAACAACGCCGGCATCACCCGCGACAACCTGCTGATGCGGATGAAGGACGAGGAGTGGGATGACATCCTGGCGACCAACCTGACGTCCGTATTCCGCCTGTCGCGCGCGGTGCTGCGTGCGATGATGAAGGCGCGCAGCGGCCGCATCATTTCCATCGCCTCGGTCGTCGGCGCGATGGGCAATGCCGGACAGACCAATTACAGCGCGGCCAAGGCCGGCATCATGGGCTTCACCAAGTCGCTGGCGCGCGAGGTCGGCAGCCGCAACATCACGGTCAACTGCGTGGCGCCGGGCTTCATCGACACCGACATGACGCGCGCCCTGCCGGATGCGCAGCGGCAGGCGCTGCTCGCACACATTCCGCTGGGACGGCTGGGTACAGCGGAAGAAATCGCGCAGGCCGTCGCGTTTCTGGCGTCGCCGGCAGCCGGCTATATTTCCGGCACGACCCTGCATGTCAACGGCGGCATGTACATGGCATAAACGCCGCGCAAAGTTTGGTAGAATCGCCAGGTTTCATTTTTCCGGGCCCCAATTTCGTTGGGACCTAATTTCAAGAGAGGATCAGTAATGGATAACGTACAGCGTGTAATTAAAGTCGTCGCCGAACAATTGGGCGTCAACGAGGCGGACATCAAGAACGAGTCTTCCTTCGTCGGCGACCTCGGCGCGGACTCGCTCGACACGGTTGAGCTGGTGATGGCGCTGGAAGAAGAGTTCGGCTGCGAAATTCCCGACGAGGACGCAGAAAAGATCACCACCGTCCAGCAGGCGGTTGACTACGTCAACAGCCATTCGAGCTGAACGTTTACCACGCTATTGACCCGGCCTGGTGAAACTTGAACCTGCGGACGGCGATGCAAGCCGTCCTGTCTTGTTCGGTTCGTCGGGCCGCCTCGATAGGGCGCTGTTTTTAGTGTTTGTTGATTCGGTACACGCAGCGCTCGAATCGGAACAAGGGGGATTCATTCCACCTGTTCCTTCAACCCTTCCTGTTCCGAATCAATAAAGTAAGGACTGGCTTTTGTCCAAACGTCGTGTCGTCGTCACTGGCCTCGGGATCGTCTCCCCGGTCGGAAATTCCATCCCCGAAGCCTGGGACAATCTGCTCGCCGGTCGTTCCGGCGTTGCCAGGATTACCCGTTTCGATCCCACGGCATTCACCTCCCAGATAGCGGGAGAAGTGAAGAATTTCGATGTCGGGCAATACCTCAACCCGAAAGAAGCGCGCCGCATGGATGTTTTCATCCAGTTCGGCATGGCTGCCGGCATCCAGGCGATTCGCGATTCGGGCATCGAGGTCACCGAAGCCAATGCCGAGCGCATCGGCATCAATATCGGTTCCGGAATCGGCGGTCTGCCGCTGATCGAGGATACGCATACCCTGCTGATGGAATCCGGTCCGAGGAAGATTTCCCCCTTCTTCATTCCCGGTTCCATCATCAACATGATTTCCGGCAACCTTTCCATCCTCTACGGGATGAAAGGCCCCAATCTGGCGGTTGTCACCGCCTGCACCACCGGCCTGCACGCTATCGGCCTGTCCGCCCGCATGATCGAGCACGGCGATGCCGATGTGATGGTCGCCGGCGGTTCCGAGTGCGCGACATCGCCGCTTGGGGTGGGCGGCTTTGCTTCTGCCCGCGCGCTGTCCACCCGCAACGACGACCCGGCTACCGCCAGCCGTCCGTGGGACAAGGATCGCGATGGTTTCGTGCTGGGCGAGGGCGCCGGCGTACTGGTGCTGGAAGAGTATGAACACGCCAAGGCGCGCGGCGCCAAAATCTACGCCGAGGTGGTGGGATTCGGCATGAGCGGCGACGCCTATCACATGACGGCGCCAAGCACCGACGGCCCCCGTCGCGCGATGCTGAATGCGTTGCGCGATGCGGGCGTCAACCCCGACCAGTTGAATTACGTCAACGCGCACGGCACCTCGACGCCGCTGGGCGACAAGAACGAAACCGAAGCCATCAAGCTGGCGTTGGGCGATGCGGCCTACAAGCTGGTGGTCAATTCGACCAAGTCGATGACCGGCCACCTGCTCGGCGGCGCTGGCGGCGTCGAATCGGTATTCACCGCGCTGGCAGTGCATCATCAGGTGTCGCCGCCGACCATCAATATCTTCTCGCAGGACCCGGAGTGCGATCTCGATTATTGCGCCAACACGGCGCGCGAAATGAAGATCGATTTTGCGCTCAAGAACAACTTCGGGTTTGGCGGCACCAACGGTTCACTGGTCTTCAAGCGCGTC
The DNA here is from genome assembly GCA_030836725.1 of Pseudomonadota bacterium. GTDB lineage: Bacteria > Pseudomonadota > Gammaproteobacteria > Burkholderiales > Thiobacillaceae > Thiobacillus. The sequence goes on from JAUPLV010000017.1 coordinate 12,174, forward strand.
TGATACTCGCTGCGGATTGCCTTGAGCACGCCCGAAATCCGCGAATGGCCGCTTCAGCCCGACCAGCCGCGGCCTGATCTGGTCGGGCTTCAGGCGTCCCAGCCGCAGCGTTATCCTGGGCTGTTTCTCAGCAGCGGCGATACCGGTTGGGACGTGTTGTTCGCGTTTCCCCGGGAGATCGCGCGGATCACCCCCGCCGATGGCCTGCATGGATTGCAGGCGCACCCGGCGATGCAGTTGCAACCCCATGCAAGTTCAGACCATGGTTTGCCCTTTAGCGGCGGCTGGCTGTGCGCGTTCGCCTATGAACTGGGCGGCCTGTTCGAACCCAGCGTCGGCCAGTTCGAGGATGAGGCCGATTTCCCCTTGGCCTGGCTGATGCACATCCCCGCGGCGATCCTGTTCGATCGTGCGAACGGACGTTGTGTGCTGATGGCCGAGGCCGGGCAGTCTGCGCTCCTCGACAGCCTGCAGCGCGATCTGGAGGTGCCGCCGCCACCGGTGGCGGCTGTTCCGGCATTGCGGATGCTGCAGGAAGACGATCCTGCCGCGTTTCTGGCCGGCGTGGCGCGGATTCAGGATTACATCCGCGCGGGCGATGTGTTTCAGGTCAACCTGTCGCGTGGCTGGCAGGCAGCCTTCATCGAGCCGGTTGCCGCGGCTTCGTTGCTTGCCCGATTGATGCAAATGAATCCGGCGCCGTTTTCGGCATTGCTGCAGATGGACGAATGGGCGATCGTGAGTTCATCGCCGGAGCGGCTGGTTCGTCTTGGCTGCGACGGCGTGCTGGAAACCCGTCCGATCGCCGGCACCCATCCGAGAAGCGAAGACGCGACCGAAGATGCAGCGTTGCGCGCCCGCCTGCAGGCGCACCCCAAGGAGCGCGCCGAACACGTCATGCTGGTCGACCTGGAACGCAACGACCTCGGCCGGGTGTGCGAGCCCGGCAGCGTGGAGGTGGCGGCGCTGATGGAAATCGCCAGCTACCGCCATGTGCATCACATCGAATCCACCGTGCGCGGCAGGTTGCGTTCCGGGATGCGCGTGTTCGATGCCCTGCGCGCGGTATTTCCGGGCGGCACCATCACCGGTTGCCCCAAGGTGCGGACCATGCAGATCATTCGCGAACTCGAACAGGCGCCGCGGCGCAGCTACACCGGCAGCGTCGGTTATATCAATCGCGACGGCAGCTTCGATTTCAATATCCTGATCCGCAGCTTTCTGTTGCGCGGTCGCGAATTGAGTTTTCGCGCCGGTGCCGGAATCGTCGCCGATTCGGTCGCCGTGCGCGAACTCGACGAAACCCGCGCCAAGGCCCGCGGCCTGTTGCGCGCGCTCGAGACGACATGATTCTGGTCAACGGCCGCCCCGATGATTGCGTGGACGCGCTGGATCGTGGCCTGGCCTATGGCGACGGTGTGTTCCGCACCCTGCGCACGCAGGACGGCCAGCCGCAGTGGTGGCGCGATCATTACGCCAGGCTGGCTGCCGATAGCGCGGCCTTGATGCTGACCTGTCCCGACGAGGCCGGATTGCGCGCCGAAGTGTGCCGGGTGGCCGAGGCCGGACCGGGCATCGTCAAGATCGTGCTCACGCGCGGCATCGGCGCACGGGGTTATGCACCTCCGCGGGATCAGGCCTGCACCCGCATCGTGCTGTCCACGCCCTTGCCGGCTCACGCGCGGGACGATGCGCCGAACGCGGTCGCCGCGCGCTGGTGCACCCTGCGTCTGGCGCGGCAGCCCCGGCTGGCCGGGATCAAACATTTGAACCGGCTGGAGAATGTTCTGGCGCGGGCGGAATGGAACGACCCGGCGATATTCGAGGGGCTGCTGCGCGACGACAGCGGCGCGGTGATCGGCGGCGTGATGAGCAATCTCCTGATGATGAAGAATGGCGAACTGTTCACCCCGGATCTGGGGCAGTGCGGGGTGGCCGGAGTGGCCAGAACGCGCCTGCTGCGCGCCGCGCCGCGTCTTGGCATCCCCATCCATATCGCCCGCTTGTCTTCAGACGCTATACTCGCTGCCGATGAAGTGATGATCTGCAACAGCGTCATCGGCGTGCGCCGCGTGGGCCGCCTGGATGACGCGACCTGGTCGCCCGCGGGCTGGACTGAAAAATTGAACAACGCCTTGTATGAAGACTCGGATTAAACGCCTGGTAATTCTTGCCTGCCTGGCCGTGCTCATGGGCGCGGGCGGGCTCGCTTGGTATGCCTTTCAGCCCCTGCGAGTCGAAACCTTGCCGAAAACCGTCAACGTGATGCCCGGAACCCATTTGCGGAGCCTGAGCGTCATGCTGGAACGCGAAGGGGTGATCGGCAATGCGCGCCTGTTCTGGCTGCTTGGGCGTGCGCTCGGCAAGGGCGGGATCATCAAGGCCGGCACGTATACGCTGGACAAGCCGCTCACCCCGCTGGCGCTCTACGGCAAGATCGAGCGGGGCGAGGTTTCGCTGGCGATGGTGCAGTTCATCGAAGGCTGGAACTGGCGCGAGGTGCGTGCCGCGCTTGCTGCGCAGCCGCTGCTGAAGAACGACAGCGCCAGAATGAGCGATGCTGAACTGCTGCGGGCGATGGGCGCCGGGGAAAACCATCCCGAAGGCCTGTTGTTTCCCGATACCTATTCTTTTGCACCGCATTCGTCCGATCTCAACGTGTTGCGCCGCGCCTATCGCCTGCAACAGGAAAAACTCATGGCCGCCTGGGAAACCCGCGCGCCGGGCCTGCCGTATCGCACGCCGTATGAAGCACTGATCATGGCGTCGATCGTGGAAAAGGAAACAGGCGCGGCGTTCGAACGCCCGCAGATCGCCGGGGTGTTCCTCAACCGCCTCAAATTCGGGATGCGCCTGCAGACCGATCCCACGGTGATTTATGGCCTGGGCGAGCGCTTCGACGGCAACCTGCGCAAGATCGACCTGCAAACCGACACGCCGTACAACACCTACACCCGCGGCGGATTGCCGCCGACGCCGATCGCGATGCCCAGCGAGGCCGCGATCCAGGCCGCCCTCAACCCGGCCAATACCGATGCCCTGTATTTCGTGTCGCGTGGCGACGGCACCCATGTCTTTTCCAGCAATCTCGACGCGCACAATCGCGCCGTGAACCGTTACCAGCGATGAGCGCACCCGGTAAATTCATCACCCTGGAAGGCGTCGACGGCGCCGGCAAGAGCACCCACCTCGACTTCGTCGCCGGCTGGCTGCGCCAGAAGGGCAGGGAGGTCGTCGTCACCCGCGAGCCCGGCGGCACGCCCCTGGGCGAAACCCTGCGCGGACTGCTGCTGCATCAGAACATGGATCCCGACACCGAGCTGCTGCTGATGTTCGCCGCGCGGCAGGAACATCTGGCTGCCTTGATCCTGCCGGCATTGGCGCGCGGCGCCTGGGTGCTGTCCGACCGTTTCACCGATGCCAGCTACGCCTATCAATGCGGCGGACGCGGCATTGCCGCCGAGCGCATCGCGGCGCTGGAAACCTGGGTGCAGCACGGTTTTCAACCCGATCTGACCCTGCTGTTCGACGTGCCGCCGGAGGTGGCGGAAGCGCGCCGCTCGGCCGCACGCGTGGCCGATCGTTTCGAGCGCGAGGCCGACAGCTTTTTTGGTCGCGTGCGCAACGCCTATCTCGACCGCGCGCGGGCTGAGCCGTCGCGCATTCGCGTGCTGGATGCGCGACAAGGCATCGCCGAACTGCAGGCCGAAATCGGCCGGCTGCTGCGGGAGTTGGAGTGAACGCGCCCTATCTCTGGCTGGAAGCATCGTGGCAACGTTTGCTGGCGACCCGTGCCCACCCGGCCCAGGCCCTGCTGCTGGCCGGCCCGCGCGGGGTGGGCAAGGGGGCGCTAGCGCTGGCCTGGGCTCAGGCCTTGCTGTGCGAAGCGCCGCGGCCCGATGGCGCGGCATGCGGCGGTTGCGCGGCCTGCCACTGGTTCGACATCGGCGCCCATCCGGATTTTCGCCTCGTCACCCTGCAGGAAAAAACGAACAAGAGTGGCGAAACCCGGATGGCGACCGCCATCGAGGTCGAGCAGGCACGCGAGGCGATCGATTTTGTCCAGCTTTCGACCTCGCGCGCGGGCTTTCGGGTGGTTCTGGTGAATCCGGCGGACAGCCTTAATTCGCCGTCCGCCAACGCCTTGTTAAAGGTGCTTGAGGAACCGCCGTTAAAGACGGTGTTCGTTCTGGTGTCGGACCAGCCGCGGCGATTGTTGCCGACGATACGCAGCCGCTGCACGCGGCTGGATATCGGGTTGCCCTCTCTTGAAACGGCGGCCCGCTGGTTGAGCGGGCGACAAATCGAGGATGCGGAGACGCTGCTGGCTTTGTCCGGCGGCGCTCCGCTTGACGCGCTGGATTGGGCGGCGGATGGCGCCGAACTGGACGAGCGCCGCAGCCTGCTGGAGGGCCTGGCTCGTCCCGAACAGCTCGATCCGGTGGCGCTGGGCGACCGCTGGAAAACGATCAAGCCGCAGACCTGGCACCGTGTGGTATACAAGTGGCTGGGCGATTTGTTGGCGGTAAAATTACACGGCAGCGCGCAGTTCAACCGCGATTTCGCCGATGATCTGGCGAGACTCGGAAAAATGGCCGATCTGGCGAAACTGCTGGCGCTCGCAAAAATGCAGGCGAACGAAGGCAGGACGCTGGCCCATCCGCTGCACCGGACCCTGCAACTGGAAGCATGGCTGATTCAATATCGGCACTTATTTGTTTGAAGAAAGTCGCGTATGAATGCAACAGTCAATGATGTCTCCGCGCAGGTTCGCCCCGGCGTGCTTTCCCTGTCGATCAAGGAGAAATCCTCGCTGTTCGCGGCCTACATGCCTTTTATCAAAGGCGGCGGGCTGTTCATCCCCACCAATAAAAGCTACAAGATGGGAGAGGAAGTTTTCATGCTGCTGACGCTGATGGACGATCCTGCCAAGCACCCTGTCTCGGGCAAGGTGGTGTGGGTGACGCCTACGGGCGCCCATGGCAGCCGTACCCAGGGCGTGGGCGTGCAGTTCGCGCAGAACGAAAGCGGCAGGTCGGCGCAAAACAAGATCGAAGGTTTGCTCGGCGGCTCGTTAAAATCGGTGCGTCCCACGCACACCATGTAGCACCGCCTCGCGTTGCGTCCGGTTATTTTGAAGAAGGCGCACCCGCTCGCGCACGCACCGCATGTACATCGATTCCCACTGCCATATCAATTTTCCCGATCTCGCCGGCAAGCTGCCCGAGATATTCGATCTCATGGCCGCAAACCAGGTGAGCCACGCGCTGTGCATCGGCGTGGAGCTGGAAAAATTTCCTGAAATCCGCGCGCTCGCCGAGGCGCACCCCAACGTGTACGCATCGGTCGGCGTGCATCCCGACCACGAGGATTGCACCGAACCCACGGTCGAGCAGTTGCTGGCGCTGGCCGATCACCCCAGGGTGGTGGCGATCGGCGAAACCGGGCTCGACTATTTCCGCCTGACCGGCGACCTCGAATGGCAGCGTGAGCGCTTCCGCACCCATATCCGGGCGGCGCGAGCCTGTCGCAAACCTTTGGTTATCCACACCCGTGCCGCCGCCGACGATACCCTGCGCATCATGCGCGAGGAAAACGCGGGCGAGGCGGGCGGGGTGATGCACTGCTTCACCGAAAGCCTCGCCGTGGCGGAGGCGGCGATCGAGCTGGGCTTCTACGTCTCGTTTTCCGGCATCGTCACCTTCAAGAACGCAGTCGCCCTGCGCGAGGTGGCGGCAGCCATTCCGCTGGAGCGCATGCTGATCGAGACGGATGCGCCCTACCTGGCGCCGGTTCCGCAGCGCGGGCAGACCAACCAGCCGGCCTTCGTGAAGCACGTGGCGGAAGAAATCGCGCGGGTGCGCGGCATCACGGCCGATGCGGTGGGCGAGGCGACCAGCCGGAATTTCTTCCGGTTGTTCGCATCAGCGCGCTGAGGCGGATTTCTGTCCAGGCCGCGCGGCCAGCTTGTTCAGCACCTGCGAGGCCGCCCGCAGGCCGAAGGTGGCGGTGACACACACGGAAGAGCCGAAGCCGGCGCAATTGAGGCCGTGCAGGCGGGCGTCCTCGGGGCGTTCGTAGCAGACGCCGCCCTCGGCGCTCGGGTAGGCGAGGGGTTCGGTGGAATACACGCAGTCGACGCCGAATTTTTTGGCGGGATCGCGCGGAAAGCCATGTTCGCGGCGCAGGCTGGCGCGCACCTTGGACAACAGGGGGTCTTCAGTGGTGCGGGAGAGATCGGCCAGTTGCACCCGGCCGGGATCGATCTGGCCCCCCGCGGCGCCGACGCAAACCAGCCTGATCCCTTGCCGGCGGCAGTGCGCGATCAGCGCGACCTTGGCGCGGGTGCTGTCGATGGCGTCCACCACGTAGTCGAAACTTGCCGCCAGCAGCCCGGCGACATTCTCGGCCGTCATGAATTCTTCCACGCCGGTCACCCGGCACAGCGGATTGATCGCGTGGATGCGCTCCGTCATGGCCTGGATCTTGGACTTGCCAAGCTCGTGCGTCAGCGCGTGAACCTGGCGGTTGATGTTCGATTCGGCCAGATGGTCGGGGTCGATCAGGGTGAGCCGGCCGATGGCCGTGCGCGCCAGCGCCTCGGCGGTCCAGGCGCCGACGCCGCCGATGCCGATGACGCAGACATGCGCCTGCTGGAAACACTCGAAGGCCGCGCTGCCGTAAAGCCGGCGCACGCCGCCGAAACGCCGTTCGAAATCGATCACGTGCTCGTCGTGGAAGAGGTCGGTCATGGGCGGAGCCGGTAGCTAGGCATTGTCGAAAAGTCGGACGACAACCGGGCTTCAGGCGGATCGAGGGCGGGCATGACGCGAATGATACCGCGTCTGTTCAGCGGTAAAAGAAGGAGCGCAATGGACAAACCCGAGGGCAGGGCTTTCCATGACCCGGCCGGGATTTCTCCCAGCCGGCCGGGTTCAGGGGTTCGCGGTTTCGAGTTCGAACTGGATCGCCTGGATGCCGGCGCGGGCGCAGGCCTCATCCTGCTCGCCGGTCGCGGCGCCGGAAACGCCGACCGCGCCGATGATGTTGCCGACCGCCTCGATCGGTATGCCGCCCGCGGAGAACACCAGGCCCTCGACCTTGCCGACCGAGAACGGCTGGGTGAAGCGATTGGCCATGCTCGACGTGGCGGCATTGAAATTGACCGCGGTATAGGCTTTCTGCCGGCTGACCTCCAGGGTCACGCGGGGCGCCAGCGTGTCGCGCAGCACCACCATGGCGTCGCCGCTGCGATCAACTACGGTCACGCCGATCTGGATGCCCTCCTTGCGACAGGCTTCCAATGCGGCATGGGCGATTTTCCCCGAAGCCTCGATGGTCATCCGGGGGATTTTGATGATTACGGGAATCTCCGCGGCGGTGGCGGGAAAAGCGATCAGGGCGGCGCATCCTGCCGCGATCAGGGAAATTTTATGCATGGAAATCTCCTTTGGTGGGTCGTCATGATTCGATCCGGGACCGTGCCGCTGCAAAACACGAAACCAGGGCTTGTCAGCCAAAAAACGCTTTGACCTTGTCCATGAATGACTGCGCGCGCGGGTTGTTGTTCCGCCCCGGACTCAGGCTCTCCAGCTCGCGCAGCAATTCCTTCTGGCGCTCGGAGAGGTTGACGGGGGTTTCAACCAGCATGTGGCAGAGCAGGTCGCCGGGCGCGTGGCTGCGCACGCCCTTGATCCCCTTGCCGCGCAGGCGGAATGCCTTGCCCGACTGCGTTTCAGCCGGGATCTTGATCTTGGCGTGGCCATCCAGGGTGGGAATTTCGACCTCGCCGCCGAGTGCCGCCGTGGCAAAGCTGATCGGCATTTCACAATGCAGGTCGTCGCCGTCGCGTTTGAATACCGCATGTTCCTTGAGGTGGATCACCACATAAAGGTCGCCCGAAGGTCCGCCGTTGATTCCGGCTTCGCCTTCGCCGGCCAGCCGGATGCGGTCGCCGTTATCGACCCCGGCGGGAATCTTCACCGACAGGGTTTTGTGTTTCTTGACGCGGCCTTCGCCGTGGCAGGCGGTGCACGGATCGGTCACCATCTTGCCGCTGCCGCCGCAGCGGGGGCAGGCCTGCTGTACCGAGAAAAAGCCCTGCTGGATGCGCACCTGGCCATGCCCGCCGCAAGTGGTGCAGGGGGTCGGCGTGGTTCCCGGCTTGGCGCCGCTGCCATGGCAGGTGCCGCATTCCTCCAGCGAGGGGATGCGTATTTTCGTTTCGGTTCCGCGCGCGGCTTCTTCCAGCCCGATTTCCAGGTTGTAGCGCAGATCGGCGCCGCGATAGACGCGGTCGCGGCGGTTGCCGCCCCCGCCGCCGCCACCGAAAATGTCGCCGAAGATATCCGAGAAGGCATCCGAAAATCCGCTGCCCCCTCCACCGTAACCGCCGCCCATTCCGGCCTGCTGGTCGACGCCGGCGTGGCCGAACTGGTCGTAGGCGGCGCGCTTGTCCGAGTCGGACAGGATTTCGTAGGCCTGCTTGGCTTCCTTGAATTTCTCTTCCGCGCCCTTGTCGTCCGGGTTGCGGTCGGGATGGTGCTTCATGGCCAGCTTGCGGTAGGCCTTCTTGATTTCTTCGTCCGAGGCATTCTTGGCGACGCCGAGGACTTCGTAGTAGTCGCGTTTGCTCATTTTTTGTAGGGGCCGGGATTTAGGAACTAGGGGCTAGGGTGGAGCCGGAAAAGGAAAAGCCGCGCAACGCGCGACCTTCCCTGATTCCTGGCCCCTAACTCCTATCCCCTTACTTGTCCTTCACCTCTTCAAACTCGGCATCGACCACGTTGTCATCCGCCGCCTGGGCGCCAGCGTCCGCCGACGCCCCCGGCTGAGCCTGCTCGGTCTTGTACATCTGCTCGGCGAGCTTGTGGCTGGCGGTGGCGAGCGCATTGGTCTTGGCCTCGATGGTGTCCTTGTCGCCTTCGCGCACGGCTTCCTCGCACTCCTTCAGCGCGGCTTCGATCGCGGCCTTTTCGTCGGCCGACACCTTGTCGCCGAATTCGGCCAGCGACTTCTTCACCGAGTGGATCATGCTGTCGGCGGCGTTGCGCGCGGTCGCCAGTTCGACCGCCTTGTGGTCCTCGGCGGCGTTGGCTTCGGCGTCCTTCACCATCTGCTGGATCTCGGCTTCGCTCAGGCCGGAGCTTGCCTGGATCTTGATCTTGTTTTCCTTGCCGGTGGCCTTGTCCTTGGCCGACACGTGCAGGATGCCGTTGGCGTCGAT
>JAUPLV010000257.1 GCA_030836725.1 Pseudomonadota bacterium
CGCGATGCGCCTCGGGCTGGTGAAATCGCTGGTGCTGGATCGGCGCAAGGAGATCGGCGCGCTGCCGCTGGAGTTCAAGGCTGAACGCGATGAGGATGGCAACGCCATATTGAGCGAAGGCCAGCGCGTGATGCTGCGCGCGGGACTGTCCAAGTTGAAAAAGCTGGAAACGGATTTCGCCAAAATTGACCCGGCGCGCCACCCCAAGATGCTGGTGGTGTGCGAAGACACCACGGTGTCGCCGCTGGTTGCCGCATTTCTACAGCAGGAAGGCCTCAGCGAAAACGAGGTTATGACCATCGACTCGGGCAAAAAAGCCGAGCTGGGCGAGAAGGATTGGGCGCCGGTGCGCGAGCGTCTGTTCAACGTAGACAGACACGCCTCGCCCCGGGTCATCGTGAGTGTGCTGATGCTGCGCGAAGGCTTCGACGTGAACAACATCTGCGTCATCGTGCCGCTGCGTTCGAGCCAGGCACAGATTCTGCTGGAGCAAACCATCGGACGCGGCCTGCGCCTGATGTGGCGCGACCCGGAATACGACGAAATCAAGCGCGACAACCGGGATCGACTGAAGAACGGCCAAGAGCCGGGCAGCCTGATCGACGTGCTATCCATCGTTGAGCACCCGGCGTTCCAGTCGTTTTACAACGAACTGATCAACGAAGGACTGGCTGGCGAATCGACCGAAGCCAGCGATGGCGACAGCAGCACGGGTGACGTGATCGCGACAGCGTTGCGCGACGGTTTCGAGGTGTTCGATTTCGGCATCCCCTTCATCCTGCGCGAAGCCGACGAAACCATGGATCATGCCGCGCTTGATGTGACCAAGTTGCCGGCTTTCACAGCGATGACGCCCGAACAGCTCACCGCCATGCTGGGCCGGGGTGATGTATTCGTGTCGCAGGATTTGCAAAGCAACACCCTGTTCGGCGACTACCGCGTGGACGGCGCGGTCATGAACGTTTCCGGCTACAACGACTTTTTGGCGCGACTGACACGCCGCATCAGTCAGGCTTTGAGCCAGCCGCTGCCAAAAGGCAACAAGATCGCCGCGCACCTTGCCAACCCCTACTTGCAGGTCAACACGGCCGATCTCACCGGCTCGCTCGACGATTACATCTGGACCCAGTTATTTAGCGGCCCGTTCAACCCGATGGAGGGTGAGAACTGGCGCGTGTTGCTGTTGCAGCCGGTGGTCGATCACATCACCAAAGTGTTCGCGATGGCGTTGATCGAGTCCGAAGCACCGCACGTTTCCGGGCAAACTGAAGTGCTGCACCGCCGCTTATCCGAAGTGCCGAAGCTGATGATGCGCGAGAGCAGCTCATTGCCTGTGAACAAGTGCATTTACGAACGGCTGGCTTTTCCTATTCGCAACGGCGGGCTGGAACGCGCTTTTATGGAATGGGCGCAGGCCGATGCAGGGATACAGGCATTTTGCAAAATCAGCGAAAACCGCCACACATTCGCCCGCCTGCGTTACGTGAAGGAAGACGGCTTACCCGCATTCTATTCGCCCGATTTTATGGTGCGCACAGAGTCAGCGATTTACCTGGTGGAAACCAAGGCGCAACAGCAAACCACCCATCCCAACGTGCAGCGCAAACTGAAATCCGCGACGGCCTGGTGCGAGCGCATCAACAGCCTGCCGCCCGAACAGCGCGACGGGTTGCCTTGGCATTACGTGCTGCTGGGGGAAAGCTTGTTTCGAGACTGGCGCAGCAAAGGCGCGCGGCTTGGCGATCTACTGGAATTTGCCCGGGTTCGGCCAGTGGCTAATGCTTCGTTGCAAGCTGGCCTGTTTTAAGCACCCGCCCCTTCACACCCAGTTTTCCAGCCGCAGCCCCGGCACTCGCTCAAACTCGCTGACGTTGTTGCTGATGAGCGTGACGCCAAGGGCGCGGGCATGGGCCGCAATCCACAGGTCGTTGTTGCCGATGGGCGTGCCTGCACGTTCCAGCGTTGCACGAATCTCGCCGTAGTGCAGGCCCGTGTCCGAACCCGGTGTGTGTACGGGTACGTCGGCAACGAAACGGGCGAGGCGCTCGTGGGCGCGCAGGGGGTCGTTGCTTTTGTCCGCGCCAAAACACAACTCGCCCCACGTGATGAGGGAAATACCGAGGCTGCCGGGCGTAGCCTGGGCAAACCGCTCGGCCACCGAAGGCGGCCGGTTGCGGGCGATGTAGATGCAGATATTGGTGTCGAGCAGGGCTTGCAGCGCCATTACAGGCCTTCGCGCGTTTGCGGCGGGGTGTCCTGGCGATCTTCTGCAAAGAAGCCCTCCGGCATATCCGTCAACGCGGCAAAAGCCGCCGACAGATTGCGCGCGGGTGGGCGCAAGACAATTTCGTCGCCATGCCGCTCGATTTCAACCTCAGCGACTTCGAACTGGAATTCCCGCGGAATGCGAACCGCCTGCGAGTTGCCGCTTTGAAAGACTTTGGTGATGGTCATGATTGCCCCCCGCAGAAAATATACACATTAAGTATATACATCGTCGAATAGAGCGCAAGCGCTCACACCTTGCGGTAAACCTCGGCGCCCTGCTGCACGAATTCGACCGCCTTCACTTCCATGCCTTTCGCCAGCGCGGCGGCTTCGTCGAGGCCTTCCCTGGCCGCATACTCGCGCACGTCCTGGGTGATCTTCATCGAGCAGAAGTGCGGGCCGCACATCGAGCAGAAGTGCGCGACCTTGGCCGATTCCTTGGGCAGGGTCTCGTCATGGAAGGACTTTGCCTTGTCGGGATCGAGGCCGAGGTTGAACTGGTCGTCCCAGCGGAATTCGAAGCGCGCCTTGCTCAACGCGTTGTCGCGGATCTG
>JAUPLV010000258.1 GCA_030836725.1 Pseudomonadota bacterium
TCGTGTTCCTGCAGGTGGCGCTTGCGGATGCGGATCGACTTCGGCGTGATTTCCACCAGTTCGTCGTCGTCGATGAACTCCACTGCGGATTCCAGCGTCAGCTTGACCGGCGTGGTCAGGCGCACGGCTTCATCGGTGCCGGAGGCACGGACGTTGGTCAGCTGCTTGCCCTTGATCGGGTTGACCACCAGGTCGTTGTCGCGGCTGTGGATGCCGATGATCATGCCTTCGTATAGCTTGTCGCCGGGCGCCACGAACATGCGGCCGCGGTCTTCCAGTTTCCACAGTGCGTAGGCGACGGCTTCGCCATTGTCCTGCGAGATCAGCACGCCATTGTGGCGGCCGGGCAGGTCGGCTTTCACCGGACCGTAGTCGTCGAACACGTGGCTCATCAGACCGGTGCCGCGCGTCATAGTCATGAAGTCGGACTGGAAGCCGATCAGGCCGCGTGCGGGAATGTGGTACTCGAGACGGGTACGGCCCTGGCCGTCGGATTCCATGTTGGTGAGTTCGCCGCGACGGCGGCCGATTTCTTCCATGACCGCGCCCTGGGTGTCGTCTTCCAGGTCGATGGTGAGGTTTTCATACGGCTCGCATTTCTCGCCGTTGATTTCCTTGTACACCACACGAGGTTTGCCGACGGCCATCTCGAAACCTTCGCGGCGCATATTTTCCAGCAGGATGGTGAGGTGCAATTCGCCGCGGCCGGAGACGCGAAACACGTCGGCATCGCCCGTCTCGTCGACGCGTAGCGCGACGTTGGTCAGCAACTCCTTGGCCAGGCGGTCGCGGATCTGGCGGCTGGTGACGAACTTGCCTTCTGTGCCGGCCAGCGGCGAAGTGTTGACCATGAAATCCATGTTCAGGGTGGGTTCGTCGACTGACAGCATCGGCAGGCCGACCGGGTTTTCCTTGTCGCAGATGGTGACGCCGATGCCGATGTCATCCAGGCCGGAAATGATGATGATGTCGCCGGCTTCAGCTTCGTCCACCACGACGCGATCCAGCCCACGGAAACCAAGCACCTGGTTGATGCGGCCGCTGGCGACCTGGTCTTCATGGTTCATGACCACTACCGACATGCCGGGCTTGATACGGCCATTCAGCACGCGGCCAATACCCAGGCGGCCCGTATAGGTTGAATAGTCGAGCGCGGCGATTTGCAGTTGCAGCGGGGCGTCGGGCAAACCGGGTGGAGTTGGTACGTGCTTGAGCACGGTGTCGAACAGCGGGGTCATGTTGTCGGCCGAACCGCCTTGTGACGGCGCGTCCTTCAGGTCCATGCACGCCCAGCCATTGAGGCCGGATGCGTAGATGATGGGGAAGTCGAGCTGGTCGTCGGTGGCGCCGAGCTTGTCGAACAGGTCGAAGGTTTGATCAACCACCCAGTCCGGACGCGAACCGGGACGGTCCACCTTGTTGATCACGACAATCGGACGCAGGCCAAGCGCCAGTGCCTTCTTGGTGACGAAGCGCGTCTGCGGCATCGGGCCTTCGACGGCATCGACCAGCAGCACCACGCCATCGACCATGCCAAGCACGCGCTCGACCTCACCACCGAAGTCGGCGTGGCCTGGGGTATCGACGATGTTGATGTGGTAGTCACCGTAGGTGATGGCGGTATTCTTTGCCAGAATGGTGATGCCGCGCTCTTTCTCCAGGTCGTTGGAGTCCATGACCCGCTCGTCAACTGCCTGGTTGTCGCGGAAAGTGCCGGATTGTTTGAGCAGCTGGTCGACCAGCGTGGTCTTGCCATGGTCGACGTGCGCGATGATGGCGATGTTGCGTAGCTTGCGGGACATGATGGGTGCCGATTGCGGGAAACCCAGCATTATAGCATGGTTGCTTTACAAGCCTGATCGGCTGATCAAATCGCCTTGCCTAGCGTGCCAAGAGGTGTGCGTTCAAGCGGGCATCGATGCGATCGATGACACGCTGATAGCGAGCACTGCCTATGGGCCCGAAGCGGCGGTCGAACTCGGCCTGTGGCATGTATTCCGGCAGGTCGCGATAGTCCGGCAGCAAGTCGGCATCGGCGCGCGCGTTGGCCAATAGCTGGCGTATTTTGGCGGCTGCATCGCTGGTGGCGCGTTCGCCAAGTTTCACCCCGGCACGGTTGGCGGCCAGATCGGTGAAGCTGAAGCCCGAGCCCGCACCGGCATCTTCCTCTTCCTTGATCAGGCCGATGGCCGTGGCCAGACGGCTGCTTCCGTTCACGGTAAGCGCGGCTGAAATCACAAAATGCTCGGCAAAATCGCGGCGTTCGTGCAAAGACAACAGAACGCGGGGTGCCCGACGGATGGACCGGCTGTCGCCTTCCAGCAGTTTCGGCAAGCTGATGCCCGCCAGATACGCGGCCAGTGCGGTGAGTGCGGCTCGGTTTTCCATCCGCGCATCGCCACCGGCCAGAAGTGCCTGCGCAAACAAGGGGGACATGATGGTGGCCAGGGGAACGGTACTGCCGTGCGGGTAGGGCTTGAGGAGCGCGTCCAGTTGCCCGGCATAGGCAAGCATGCGCACCTGGTCTTCTGGCGCAATCAGCAACTCGGCACTTTTGCGTTCAATTTGGGTCAGCAGCTCCGGGTGCCAGCGGTAGTCCAGCGTGGCCTGGTTTTCGTCGAAATGCACCTGCGAGAACGCATCGGCAAGCGCCGCGTAGGTGTTGTCGTGCCGCAGCCAATGGTGCGTCAGGCGTGCTATCCAGTTCGCCACGGTGCCGGGAAGCGGCAAGCTGCCCAATTGCAGGCTTTGTATCTGCACCCCGTTGGGTATATCCGCCACTTCGGCTGTGACGTTGAGAAAGCGCCCGAAGGGGTTGGCTG
>JAUPLV010000259.1 GCA_030836725.1 Pseudomonadota bacterium
CGCGAAAGTGGCAGACGACAGCGCGCGCTCATCCCGGCTCGCACCGACCATCATCTGGATGTCCAGCGTGGTTTCCTGCTGCACGGCGGAAGCGAGCTTGGCCTGACGAATGACGCCGACCAGCCGCCCGTCGAAGTCGATCACCGGCAGGTCGGTCACCGCGTCCTGCTGCATCTTTTCCACCACATCTTCGCGGGGAGCGGTGTCCTGAACGGCGTCCACGATCTTGCGCGCGATTCGCGCAAGAATCTCCTCCGGGTCGGCGAGCGCCAGATCCTGGATGTCGACGCGCCCGTCGAGGCGGCCGTCATCATCCACCAGATACAGTTCGCGCAATCCGCGCCATTTGGTCAGACGCAAGCGGGCCAGCGCCTCTTGCGCGGTCAATTCGGCGCGGAATGCAGGCACGCGCGGATCCATGAGGTGGCCGGCCGAGTCGACCGGGTACTGCATCAGGGCGCGTATTTCGGCGGCGACCTGCATGCTGAGCAAGCGCTTGTAGCGCTCGCGCTCATCTTCTTCCAGCCGGTTGAGCAAAGCCGCGCTGCGCGCCGGCTCCAGTTCGGCAAGCAGTTCTGCGGCGCGCTTCTCCGGCAAGGCCGTGAAGACCGCCTGCTCCACATCGGTGGCCAGATTGCGCCACACCGGCACCACCGCATGCAAGGGCTGAGCCGACAACATGGCGCTCACCTCCTGTGCCGGCAAGGCTTCGATGCGCCGCGCGGCCTCGCGCGGGTAATCGAGCACAAAGCGCAGGTTGAGGGCGGCAACCGCCGCTTCGGCGCCTGCGTTCATGATTCGCCTTCCCGGCGCTCGACCGGAAGCAGGCTGACGAGCCCCTGAATCAGCCCCGAGACGCCGAACCAGTAAGCGCCAGCAATCCCGGCCAGGGTGTCTTCCGGTCCGCGCTGCGCCGGCGCGCTCTGCTCGATCGAAAGCGCCCGCTGCATCGCGGCGTGCGTGATCGCACCGACCAGCCGATCGCCGCGATCAACGACGGGCAGCGTGGAAGCCTCGCGCCATCCCGGGTGCTCCCTCAGTCCCGCCAGCAGCGATTGCGCGGGCAGGGGATGTGAGCACGGCCGCACCAGTTTCGTGAGTGGCGTCGTGGCATGCGCGCGCAGCAAATCGGCGAGTTCGACGTAGCCGAGCAGGCGCTGGCTGTGGTCTATGACGTAAGGGTCGGTGACAGGAGCGTCTTCCGCGTGGCGCACGCGTTCGAGCGATTCGCTGCTGCTCATGTCGGCGGGCAGCGCCAGGGCGCGCGGATCCATCCACGCGCCGACGGTGCCCTCCGGGTAGCCAAGCAGCAGTTCGTAGGCGATGGTCAGCGCAGTCGGCAGCAGCGTCAGCAAGCGCGCCCTGCGCTCGGCGCCGAAGTGTCGCAGCAGCGCAACCCCGGCCTGCGCGCCGACACCGCGCAGCAACCCGGCCGTTTCGCCATCGTCCAGCGACTCCAGGCAGCGCGCACCGGCAAGTGGCAGCATCTGGCGCAGCACCGGCGAGGCAAGCCGCGACGGGGCCGATTGCAGCAACGCCGCCGCCGAGGCGGGCACGAGCCGCTCCAGTACCCGGGCTGCATCCGCCGGGTGCGCTTCCAGGAATGCGTAGCTCAGTTCCTCACTGCTAGCCATCGCGTGTTCCGCTGACCACCAGGACGATAGGCTGCTCGTTGAACACCTTCGCCGGCAGGCTCGCGCGGCCCTCGGCCGTCTCGAGCACGACCGCCGTTTCCGTGAGTTCCAGAATCCGGCCTTCGTAGCCTGCAACGCGAACGTGCTGGCCGACGCTGTAGCGCTGACGCAGATAGTGCCCGCCGATCAGGTTGGCGACATACTCGCGGGCACCGAGACTGAGCGCCAGCGCAACCGCGCCTACCAGGGCGATGCATACGGCCGCCGCGAGAATGACGAGGAAAGTGACCTTGATGCCGATCTGTTCTGCGCCGACCAGGATGGAGGTAATGAGTATCCCCGCCTGCACCACACGGCCGATCAATGCCCGCTGGCGCTCACCGGCGCTGGCGGCCGCTGCCTGCGCCAGTTCACGCGCAAGCCGGCTGACCAGAAATCCGGCGATGATGATCAGCACGCCAACGAAAACGGTAGGCAGATAATCGACAACACGCGCAAGCCAGGTGGTAAAGGTGTGCAGGCCCAGCACCTGCGTCGCGGCAGTGAGGAAGAACAGCACCACTACCCAGAAGACGACGCTACCGAGAATCTTCGCCGACGCACCCGGCAGGCGCGCCGGCACTGCGCCACGGCCAACGGAAATGCGCGTCAGCGCTCGTTCGCCCAGCAGCGTCAGGCGCACCGCAGTGGCCCGCAAGACATGCGCCAGAATCCAGCCAGCCAGCAACAGCAGGAAGGCGCCGAGCACATTCGGCAGGTAAACCGCGAGCCGCTCTATGGTCTGGCCGAGAACGCCGGCAAGCACATCACGCCATTGCGAGAAAATTTCCATCCCTTGTCTCCATCAGCGCGGCAGCTAGTGTCACGGGGATCAGCCCGCGCGTTTCAGGGGCGACGCTTCCACCACGAAATAACTCGCACTGAGCTGTTTCGCAAGGTCCGCCAGGAGCAGTTCCAGATCGTCGATAAAGCCATGCAGCGCCTGCTGCTCGAGCTGCGCCAGATCTGCCTTGAGCGCTGCTTCCTTGGCGGTAGCGAGGATTGCCAGTGCCTTGTCGTTGCGCGGCAGGTGATGCAGGGACGCCTCCACCTCGCACAGGCAATGATAAAAAGCGCGCGGGAAGTCGCGGGTCTGCAGAAGAAACTTGAGTACCGGCAGGCGCCGTACCCGCGCCTGAATCTGGCG
>JAUPLV010000260.1 GCA_030836725.1 Pseudomonadota bacterium
TCTGCTCCAGTTCCTGATTCAATTCCAGCGTGGACAGCTGCAGCAGCCGAATCGACTGCTGCAGTTGCGGCGTCAGGGTAAGGTGCTGACCGAGCTTGAGTTGGAGGCTATGCTTCATGAATCTTGACTACGGCAAAAAACGTGCCGGCTTGAGTCAAGTGTAACGCTTTTAGTTTGGAGGCGGGCTTACAAGCGGAAGTTTTCGCCCAGATAGACCTTGCGCGCGTTGTCGTCCTGAATGATGAGGTCGGGCGTCCCCCCAATCAGGACGCGGCCTTCGTTGATGATGTAGGCGCGGTTGCAGATTCCAAGGGTTTCACGAACGTTGTGGTCGGTGATGAGCACGCCGATGTCACGCTCGACCAGAAATTGCACCAGTTTCTGGATGTCGAGCACCGCAATGGGATCGACCCCGGCAAAGGGCTCGTCGAGCAGGATGAAGCGCGGGTTGATCGCCAGGGCGCGGGCGATTTCAACGCGCCGGCGCTCGCCGCCGGATAAACTGACGGCGGCGGCATCGCGCAGGTGAGCGATGTGCAGGTCTTCGAGCAGGTTGTTGAGGTGTTCCTCGCGTTCGTCCTTGGTGTAGGGCTTGAATTCGAGGATGGCGCGGATGTTTTCCTCGACCGTCATCTTGCGGAAGATCGACGGCTCCTGCGGCAGGTAGGACAATCCCAGCCGCGCACGCTGGTGGATCGCCATGTGGGTCAAATCGTGCGTATCCATCTGGACGCTGCCGCCGTCCGCTGTAACCAGCCCCACCACCATGTAAAAACAGGTGGTCTTGCCGGCGCCGTTGGGGCCCAGCAGCCCTACGACTTCGCCGGTGTTGACCTCGAAGGATACGTCGTGCACCACGGTGCGTTTGCCATACGTTTTACTGAGGCGTTGGGCGGAAATCTGGCTCATGGTTTGACTATGGGTTGTTCGGCGCGCGGTTTCGGGCGGATCACGGCGCGCACGCGGCCATTCGGGGTCTGGGCGTTGGGCTGGCCGATGACTTTGTAGAATTCGGTGTTGGCATTGTATGAAATCTGCGCGCCGCGCAGTTCATCGCCGCCGCGCCTGAGTTGGGCCTGGCCGATCAGTTCGAGCTGGCCGTTGGCATTGTTGAATTCGATACGGCTGGCAAATCCCTCGATGAACTCATCGCGTCCGTCGGCTTTCTGGCGGAACGCGGCCGGCCGGCCGGTGGCGCTGACCTTGTCGATTCCGTTCGCGTTCTGGGTCACCTGCACACGGTCGGCGCGCAGCATCAGGGTGCCCTGGCTCAGCGTCACATTGCCCTGATAGACGCTGATCTGCTTGTTGTCGTCGAGGGTGACGGTGTCGGCTTCGAGGTTGACCGGCTTGTCGCGGTCGGCTTTTTCGGCGTGAGCGGGCGCGGCCAGTAGCACGGCGCATAGCACGGTATAGAAATGCTTCTTCAATGTTTGCATGACACTATCTTTTTCCGGAAATGTAATGGGCCTGCACCCGTCCTGTCAGTTTGATGATGCGTTGTCTGGCCTGATATTCCATGGCACCGGCGTGCAATTGCAAAGTGGCATCCCGGATGTCGACCGGGCCCGGGGAGCGTAGCAGGTCGCGTTCGGGAAATACAATCAATCGCGCGGTGTGAAGCGTCATGGCCGACTGGCCGGCGTGTGCCGCGCGCACCACCTCGACCTCGCCGCGCAGATCCACTTCCTGCCCATCGGATGAAACACTTGCTTCCTGCGACACTGCGCTGATTTTGCCAGACTGGGCATCCAGCAGGACAAAGCGGGGCGCTTCCAACTCGGTGGGCTTGCTGCCGGAATAATGCTTGAGCCGCTTGGCCAACAGGCGGTAATGCGGGCGGCCGGTCGGATCCGTGCGCAGCGCATCGAAGTTTTCCATGATGCCTTCAGGGTCGGTCTTGATCGCCTCGCTGCCGCTCGGCGGGATTTGCACCGAACGTTCGATCCAGAAACTGAGTGTGGCCAGCAGCAGTAAAACGGCCAGCGGAAGCCACAATGAACCGCGCGAGATCATTTTGCCATGGGGTCCGCAGTGCCCGCCGCGGGGCGTGAACGAACGATCATCTCAGGTAGGGCGCCAATGCTGCATCCAGGGTGCCCTGCGCACGCATCAGGAATTCGCAGGCTTCGCGCACCGCGCCGCGTCCCGCCTCACGCGTGGTGATGAGATGGCTGTGCGCCTTCACCAGTTCGGGGGCGGCAGGCACGGTGATCGCCAGTCCCGCACGCCGCATCACCGGCAGGTCGACCACGTCGTCGCCCATGTAGGCGGTGGCGTCGAGGTCGATGCCCTGCTCGCGGCAGAGCGTTTCATACACGGCCAGTTTGTCGTGCGCGCCCTGATGAATGATTTCGATACCGAGATCTTTGGCGCGCCGTTCAACCACGTGCGAGACCCGACCGGTGATGATGGCAAGTTCCACGCCGCTGCTTTTGAGCATTTTCAGGCCGTGGCCGTCGAGCGAGTTGAAGCCCTTGTATTCCTGCCCGTCGTCGCCCAGGAACAGAGTGCCGTCGGTCATCACGCCATCGACGTCGAACGCGATCAGTCTGATTTTTTTCGCGCGGGCAAGCAGGGCTGCCTTCATCAAATCGGTCGTCATCACACAACCCCCGCCTTCAGCAGATCGTGCATGTTGAGTGCGCCTACCAGGGTGTTGTCGTCATCGACCACCAGCAGGCCATTGATCTTGAGTGTGTCCATTTTTTCCACTGCCGCCACGGCGAGTTCATCCGCGTGGATTGTTTTGGGATGGGGCGTCTTCAGGTCGGTCACCCGCGCCTGCTGCAGATCCAGCGCGTGCTCCAGCGCGCG
>JAUPLV010000261.1 GCA_030836725.1 Pseudomonadota bacterium
CGACGTGCGCCTGTCCACCATGCCGACGCAATACGGCGAGTCGGTGGTGATGCGGCTCCTGAGCCAGGGCGACAGCCCCCTGACCCTCGATACCCTGGGGATGCCTCCCGACATGCTGACGCGCTTTCGCGCCATCCTGCATCGCCCCAACGGCCTGGTGCTGGTCACCGGGCCCACCGGCAGCGGCAAGACCACCACTCTCTACGCTGCGCTGGGCGAGCTCAACGACCCGGGCACCAAGATCATCACGGTCGAGGATCCGGTGGAGTACCGTCTGGCCGGCGTCAACCAGGTGCAGGCCAACGAAAAGATCGACCTCAGCTTTGCCCGCGTGCTGCGAGCCATGCTGCGCCAGGACCCGAACGTCATCCTGGTCGGCGAAATGCGCGACCAGGAAACCGCGCAGATCGCGCTCAGGGCGGCGATGACGGGCCATCTGGTGTTGTCCACGCTGCACACCAACGACGCCGCGTCGACTCCGGTGCGGCTGCTCGACATGGGCGTCCCCGCCTTCATGGTGGCGACTTCGGTGCAGGGCGTGCTGGCGCAGCGGCTGGTGCGCAAGGTGTGCGGCAACTGCAAGGCGCCGCATAGCATTACGCCGCAGGAACGGGTCTGGCTCGGACGGGCGCATGCCGACGGCCAAACCGAAGAGGGCTACGTCTCGGGACAGGGCTGCGACCGCTGCCATGGCACCGGGTATGCCGGACGGCGCGCCATTCACGAGCTGCTTGAAATCAATACCGTGCTGGCCGAATACCTGGCGCGCGGCAGTCCCGCCGAATTTGTCGCAGCCGCGCGTTCGGCCATGGCCGGCAAGAGCCTGCGCGACCAGGCCATTGCATTGGCGCGCGCCGGCGTGACGTCGCTGGCCGAGGCCATGCGGGCAAGCGCGCAGGATGAGACAAGCTGATGCAGCGCTTTTCGTATATCGGTCGCACCCAGGGCGGCGAGAAAATGCAGGGCTTCCTGGAGGCCGAAAGCGCGGCCGATTGTGCGACCAGCCTGATGCGGGGGGGCATTTCGCCCGTCACCATCCAGGAAACCGGACGGTCCGAGCGCCGCGACGGCGGAACTGGCGGCTTCGGTCTCTTCGCCCCCGCCGTCAAGCCCATCGACGTGCAGCTGTTCTCGCGTCAGCTCTATACCCTGATGCGTTCCGGCGTACCCATCCTGCGGGCGCTGTCGGGCCTGATCGAGTCGACCACCAATGTCGCGCTGGCGCGGGTGATCGCGTCGCTGAAGGAATCGCTCGAAGTTGGACGCGACCTGTCGACCGCCATGCGCCAGCATCCCGACGTCTTCTCCCCGTTCTATGTCGCGATGGTGCGGGTTGGGGAGGCGACCGGGCGCCTCGACGAGATCTTCCTGCGGATGTTCGAACACCTCGAATTCGAGCGCGAAACCCGCGCCCGCATCAAGGAGGCCTTGCGCTACCCGAGCTTCGTCATGATCGCCATGGCGGTTGCGGTCACGGTGATCAATGTCTTCGTCATCCCGGCTTTTGCCAAGGTCTATGCCGGCCTCGGCGCCGAACTGCCGCTGATGACGAGAATTCTCATCGAAACTTCGCGCCTCACCCTGGAGTATGGCTGGCTCATGCTGGCGGGCCTGATGCTGGCGGTGGCGGGGTTCCGCGTGTGGCGCGTCACCGACGCTGGACGCCTGGTATGGGACCGCTTCAAGCTCCGATTGCCGCTCACCGGTTCGATCGTCCTGCGCAGCACGCTCGCCCGTTTCGCCCGCACGCTGGCGCAGTCCCTGAAAAGCGGCATTCCCGCTGCGCAGGCGCTCTCGGTGGTGGCCGAAGTCACCGACAACGCCTGGGTCGCCTCGCGCGTCGAGCAGATGCGCAATGGCATCGAGCGCGGCGAATCCATCCTGCGCACCGCGCAGACCGCGGCCGTATTCAGCCCGGTGGTGCTGCAGATGATCGCCGTCGGCGAGGAAACCGGCAGCATCGACGAACTGATGCAGGAAGTCGCCGAAATGTACGAGCGCGAGGTCGATTACGAAATCAAGACACTCGCCGCCCGCATCGAACCCATCACCATCGTCGCCATGGGCGGCCTCGTCCTGGTGCTGGCGCTCGGCGTGTTCCTGCCGATGTGGGACCTGGCCAGCGTGGCCATCAAGTGACTTTTTCCCAGTCGCCCCTGCAAAACCCTCAAACCCCGCACAGCCAAAGGAATCCAGCCAGATTTCCCGCGCCGGCCATCGCGGGAGCCGGGGAGCGCGCCGCCGGTCGCCCGCGCCTCAAGCAGACCTTCGTCAAGGAAGGCCGCGAACTACGTTGCAAGGCGGGCGGCCATGCCCGCGCCAGGCAGTTCAAGCGACCGAGGCGCACCGTCAAACGGCAACGCACGATCCTGGGATCGTCCTGCGCGAGATCCAGCGCAAGCTGGCCACGACCGCGACGGAATCGCCGCCCGCCCTCGCTCGCCTGACGACGCTGCTGGAACGCGCCGAGCGCATCCGCACTCAACAACCGAAAGACAAGAACAAGCCCCATGCCCTGCATGCCCCGGAAGTCGAGTGCATCGGCAAAGGGAAAGCCAGGAAGCCCTACGGGTTCGGCGTCAAGGCCAGCATTGCCGTCACCCACAAGAGCGGGCTGGTCGTCGGCGCGCGATCCTTTCCGGGGAATCCCTGCGACGGACATACCCTCGACCGGCAACTGGAGCAGACCATGATCCTAAAAACCGCAGTTGACCGCTCATCACCTCAATGGGAGCCGCGTGAATACTGTGTTTTCTGGCTTCGTCCACGTTCACCTTTTGGGTGACACCGCTACGCACCCGCTGGCACGCCTGGT
>JAUPLV010000262.1 GCA_030836725.1 Pseudomonadota bacterium
TTTTTAAATTTCTACTATATAATCGGTGACAGGGAGTTGACTAATTTTTTTACGAAAGGAATAAATATGGCTACCTACAAAGAACTAAAGGCGCAAGCAGAAGCATTGTTACAGCAGGCCGAGGCAGCGCGGCGCGCGGAAATCGCCGCGGTAATCGTGGAAATTCATGCGCGGATGAAGGAATTCGGGATTAGCCCGGCGGATTTGAAGGGCGGAGCGAAAAAAACCAAATCCCGTTCCGTGGTGGCTGCCAAATATCACAATTCGGCTACGGGCGATACCTGGTCGGGCCGCGGTCGCGTACCGAGATGGCTGGCGAGCGAATTGTCGAAGGGGCGTTCAAGGGATGAGTTTTTGATCAAGTAATCAGTACACAAACGGGCAGCCGATCGGCTGCCCTGCGCTTGCGGCCCAAGCGGTTTATATCCGTTTACTGAACTGCGACTCAAGGTGCTTGCTCAAGCCAGATCAACGACGCCATGCGGCCTGTCCTACCGTCGCGGCGGTAGGAATAGAAGCTATCCGCCTCGTTGAACGTACAACGCCCACCGCCATAGATGGCCTGCACGCCAAGATGTTCGAGGCGGATACGCGCAAGCTGATAAATGTCGGCAAGCCATTTCCCGTGTATGAACGCGGGATGCGGTAAAAAGGCATTTGCAGCTTGCGGGTGCTGGCTTACGAACACCTCCCGCACATCCTCGCCGACTTCGAATGCCCGCGGGCCGATGGCGGCTCCCATCCAAACCAGGACATTATCCGGAGCCACCTTCATCGCTGTGACGGTGGCTTCCAGCACACCGCCAGCCAGCCCACGCCAGCCGGCATGCGCGGCAGCAACGACGCTGCCGGCCCGGTCGCAGAACAGCACTGGCAGGCAATCAGCGGTAAGGACAGCACAAACCCGCCCCGTTTGACGGGTGAATGAGGCGTCGGCTTCAAGGTTGGCGTCACGCCCGAGTTCGACCACACGGGCACTGTGGACCTGCCGGAGCCAACCCGGCTCGGCGGGCAGTTGCCGGCGCAGGCGCGCGCGGTTGGCGGCGACATGGGCCGGATCGTCTCCGACATGGTCGCCAAGATTGAGGCTGGCCCACGGCGCGACGCTCACCCCGCCCTGGCGGGTGGTCATCAGGCCCTTCACCCATGCGGGCGCGGGCCAGTCGGGGGAAATCATCCGATCAGCCGACCCAAGTGGTATTTTCGCGCAAGGCGGCCAGCAACGAGGCGAAATCGGCAGGCAACGGGCATTCCCACTGCATGAACTCCTGTGTGACCGGATGGATCAGGCCCAACCGTTCGGCATGCAGTGCCTGGCGCGGAAACGGAATCCTGAGGTGGCTGCGACGACCCGCGGTATAAATCTGTTCGCCTACCAGCGGATGGCCGATGTGCTCCAGATGCGCGCGAATCTGGTGGGTGCGCCCGGTTTCCAGCCGGCATCGCAGCAGGACGGTGCCTGGGAAACGCTCGACCACTTCGTAATGCGTAATCGCTTCCTTGCCCTGGCTGTGCACGGCGCGCTTGGTGCGATTGTAGGGATCACGAGCGAGAGGCGCCTTGACGGTGCCGGAACGGTCAATTTCCCCATAAACCAGAGCGAGGTATTCGCGCTTGACGGTGCGCGCCTGCAACTGGCGCACCAGGTCGGTATGCGCCCGCAGGGTCTTGGCGACGACCAGCAGGCCGGAGGTGTCCTTGTCCAGCCGATGCACGATACCGGCGCGCGGCAGTTCGGCCACCTGGGGCACCCAGTGCAGCAGCGCATTCAACAGCGTGCCGCGCGGGTTACCGCTGCCGGGGTGGACCACAAGACCAGCCGGCTTGTTGATCACCAGCAACATCGGGTCCTCGAACACCACGTTGAGCGGAATCGCTTCGGGTGCGTCGGGCGTGGCGTTCGGGTCGGGCTCGATCTCGACCCGCACCGATTCGCCGCCGCTGACTTTCATCCTGGTAGTGCCCCAGGCATCGTCAACCGATATCTTGCGCGCGCGAATCCAGTTCTGGATGCGGTTGCGCGAAAACTCGGGCAGCAAAGTCGACAGGGCTTGATCGAGGCGCAAACCGCCCTGTTCGTCGGGGATCACCAGCTTACGGATGTCCCCCTCCGGATTTCCCTTATAATCGTCCGACAAATTTTCTGTGTCTTTTCCCATGCTTAAGCAATTCTCATCCGGTTCTAAAAAATTCAATCGGGCGCCCAGCCTCTATCGTGTGCTGGGCAGCGCACTGCTCGCCGCCACGCTCACCCTAGGCGGCTGCGGCCTGCTGCCCGAGGTCATGGATGAAACCGCGGGCTGGTCGGCGCAAAAGCTCTACGCCGAAGCCAAGGACGAGCTCAATAGCGGCAACTACGAACGTGCGGTCAAACTGTTCGAAACGTTGGAGTCGCGCTATCCATTCGGCCGCTACGCCCAGCAGGCGCAACTGGAAGTTGCCTACGTATATTACAAGGACAATGAGCCGATTTCAGCGATTGCCGCGTGCGACCGCTTCATCAAGCTACACCCCAATCACCCTAACGTCGATTACGCCTATTACCTTAAGGGGCTGGCAAATTTTAACGACGATCTCGGCATGCTGGGCAAACTGGTCGATCAGGACATGAGCGAGCGCGATCCCAGGGCGGCGCGCGATGCATTTCTGGCGTTCAAGGAACTGGTCACCCGTTTCCCCGACAGCAAATACGCCGCCGACTCGACCGCCCGCATGAAATACTTGGTCAACGCACTGGCCGGCAACGAAGTCCACGTCGCCAAGTATTACCTGAAGCGCGAAGCCTGGGTAGCCGCCGCCAACCGCGCCAA
>JAUPLV010000103.1 GCA_030836725.1 Pseudomonadota bacterium
AGTATTTCGACGACCAGGGTGACCTGGACGTTGCCGCACCACATGCGCACATACTTGGCCAGCGTGGCGCCGCCGAAGCCGCCGCCGACCACGACCACGCGGGGGGCTGTGGTTGCCGCGCCGACCGCACGGGGGACTGCGGCCAGGGCAGTCATCGCGCTGGCCAGCTTGAGGAATTGTCTTCTGTTCAGGGTATTCATTGTATTTTCCTCGTGGAACTTAGTCGTCGCCGGTACCGGGCTGGGTGGACAGGTAATCCGAGATCAGCCGCAACTGCTCATCGGTATAGCCGCTAGCCTGACGGTCCATGATGCCTTCGATGGGGCGGTACTTCATTTCGATCAGATCATTGAAGAGGTCCTTGCCAGCGATTTGTTCGAAGCCCGGCCCGGCCCCGTTGGTGCCGTGGCACTGGGCGCACTGGGATGCCAGCAGGCGGCCCGATTCGGCGTTGGCCGGCGCAGCTGCGACCAGAAGCGCAGCGCCAGCCAGCGCGGCGCGTGAAAAACGTGAAATATCCATGTGATTACTCGCTTAAGAATTGACGACAACGGCAGAGAAACTGCCATGCTTGCCATGGAGGCACAGCCCGCAACGACTAAAGGGGGGGTGGTTTTATACGCTTATGGGGAATTTTTATCATTGAAATCCGGTTCAGGTTCGTACAGCTGGTCGAGTGGTGTGGCTTGCCAAACTATCAGGATCGCCACCAACTCTTTCATTTCTCTTGAACTCCTGGCAATGGTGCGATGCGTTAACGGCATGCCGCGTCTTGTGACCCGTCAGACCGCAGCGGTCTACCCAGGCGTGAACACACGATGCGCAGCCATACGGTGAGAGGGTGATTCGTTTCCTGCCCATCTTTGCTCTTACAAATCCTCGCATTACAACCCTGCAAACCACATGTCAGCTGTGAGTGAATGCCACATTATTCAGGCGACAGGAATCTACCTGGCCGATTGATTTGACACGGTTCATGCCTTGCTGGGTGGATACGACGCCAGAGGCACTCAAGACAGGTATAGCGAGGAGCGTGCCAGGGCTGTTTTTAATAATGGAATCAGATGGATGGGCGATTCACGTGGGTTGGGCGGCCGGGTTGGACGGCTTCGCGTGGGCCGATTTGTCGCCTGATGGAGACACGAGGGGGAGGTTTAGTGGCGCCTGTTTGCTGCCAGCGGCAGAGTCTGGCCGTAGACGAAGGCGAAGGTGCTCGGATAAAAGGAAGAGTCGGAATCTGTCGCCTGACGGAGACAGATTCCGGCAGGTTTATACAAGCCACTGTATTAGAAGGACTATTTTGTCTGGTTTTGGCGACAGGTCTTGGTTTGTATCGTGAAGGCGAATCGCCTGGTCGGAAGGATGGCGCACGTGTCGTCGGATGTTGCCGTCGCCTGACTGCTACGTCCCTCAGCGTGGCAGGAGATGAGTCTGCCTGGATCAGGTCGCGTATCCAAGGGGTTCGCTATAGCTTTTCCGTTCTAGGCAACGGGGTGCGATGCCTCAGGCAGTCGCCATTTTCACTGACACCGCATCTCCGGCGTCAGCTTCATCCACTTCATCAACCAGCCTTTCGCCCGCTCGCGCGCATGCCGGGCGGCGATTTTCTCTTCGGGCGTCTGGTCCGGGCGGAAGTCGAATGCGCGTCGCGCCATCGGGTAGACCTGGTATTCCACCGGCACGCCGCGCTCCCACAGCGCATAGAACGCACGCCCGCCGTTGATGCGGCGCAGCTCGAAATCCTGTTCGCCGATCAGGTACAGGATGGGCGTGGTGAGCTGCATCACTTCGGGCGCGACGCGGAACAGCTGGTCCGGCTCGGGCGCGTTGGGGTTCTGCATGTGGCCGTAGTAGCTGACGATGGCGGCGATGTCCTGGCCGCGCTTGGCGGCGAGCCGGATCGCGTAATACGGGCCGCGCGACAGACCGACGATGCCGGCCGGCTGCCTGCACGCATTCGGCAGGGACTTCAGGTAATCCAGCCCGGCTTCGACATCCATTTCGGTTTCGGGGTTGTGCGCCGAGGGCCAGCGTTCGATGAAGCGGCCGCTTTGCCAGTCGGGAGCGACGACCAGAAAACCCTGCTCGGCGAGTTCGCGGATGTGGGCGCGTTCGTCGCCTTCGTAGCCGCGCTTGGCGTGGATGAACAGCACGGGAGGAAAGGGGCCGACGCCTGCCGGGGTGGCGATTTCGACCGGAACTTCGGTTCCGTCGGCGGCCTTGATGCTGGCCTTGCTCACTTCAACCCCGCTGGCGAAGGCCGGTGCGGACAGCGCCGATGCTAAGATGGCGGCCGCGATGATGCGTCTTTTCATGGTCTTCTCCCTGGGTTTTTCCGGCCTTCATTCTAGGCCGGCGACCTGATTTTCCGAACGGTCCAAACGTTTCAGTGAACGCTCCCCTCGAAGAACCGGTGATTCCCCCGCGCCTGAAGCGCCCGCTGGCGGCGGCATGGATTTCACTGGGCCTGCACGGCGCGCTGATTGCGCTGGTGCAGGTGGCGCCGCCGGCTCCTCTGAGTTTTGGCGAGCCGTCGATCGAGGCGCGCCTGGTGTCGACGCATGTTGCGCCGGTCGCGCCGGAGACGGCTGAAACGGAGAAGGTGCCGGAACTCGCACCGAGCGAGATAGAGGACGCCGTGCCGGTGCGGATGCCGGAGCCCGAGCCCGTTGTTCGCGAGGCGCCGCAAGCCGAGGCCGCGCCAGCGCCCGGCACGGAGGCGGGGGACGCGAAGGCCGCCGCGCCCGCAACGGACCCGGCCGCATGGATCACCAGCCCGGTCGATCTCACTTATTACGGCGTTCACGATCTCGATGTGCCTCCGCGCGCTTTGGGCGAGATCGTGCCGGCCTATCCGCCGGAAGCCGACCGCCAGCGCATATCCGGCATGGTGCGCCTGCAGCTGAAAATCGAAGCCGATGGCCGCGTCAGCGATATCGAGATCGTCAGCGCCGTCCCGCCCGACGTGTTCAACGAATCGGCGCTCGGCGCGTTCCGTTCGGCCCGCTTCACCCCGGCGCAGATAAATGGCCGCCCGGTGCGGTCGCTGGTGCAGATCGTGGTGCGGTACGACAGGGAAGGGCAGCCGCGCTGAGCGGCGCGGCTCAGGTTTTTCCGGACGGCCGCCAGCGCTTGAGGAGCAGGGCGTTCGTCACCACGCTGACGCTGGAAAACGCCATCGCCGCGCCGGCGATGACCGGGTTCAGCAGGCCCGCCGCGGCGAGCGGAATGCCCACCACGTTGTAGACAAATGCCCAGAACAGGTTCTGCCGGATCTTGGCGTAGGTGCGTTTCGAAATATCGATGGCGTCGGCCACCAGCGCCGGGTCGCCGCGCATCAGGGTGATGCCGGCGGTGTGCATGGCGACGTCGCTGCCGCTGCTCATGGCGATGCCGACGTCGGCGGCGGCCAGGGCGGGCGCGTCGTTGATGCCGTCGCCGACCATCGCCACCGTTTTGCCCGCGGTCTTGAGCTGGCCCACGTGGGCGGCCTTGTCCGCCGGAAGCACTTCGGCGAGCGCGCTGTCGATGCCGAGCGCCGCCGCGGCCGCCTCGGCGGCGCCGCGGTTGTCGCCGCTGAGCATGACGGTGGCGATGCCTTGCGCCTTGAGATTCGCCACGGCGGCGAAAGCGGTGGCCTTGATCGCATCGCCGAACGCCAGCAAGCCGAGGACGCGGCGGTCGCTGGCGCGCGCCAGCCATGACACCGTGCGTCCCGCGGCTTCCTGTTCGGCGGCCACGGCGTCGAGCGCGACGGTATCGACCTGATTCTCGAGCATCAACCGGCGATTGCCCAGCCACCAGCTTTCAGCCGCCACTTCGCCGGCAATGCCGCGCCCCGGCAGCGCCTGCTGCGCCCGGGCAAGCTGCGGGGTAATGCCTGCCGCCGCGCTTTCGGCCAGCACCGCGCGCGCCAGCGGATGCTCGCTGCCGGCCTGCAGGCCGGCAGCGATCGCCAGGATTTCATTCCGCGCAAATCCATCCGCCGCCACGCACGCCACCACATGCGGGGCGCCGTCGGTGAGCGTGCCGGTCTTGTCGAACACCACGGTGGTGATTTTGTGCGCCAGCTCCAGTGCTTCGGCGTCCTTGATCAGGATGCCGTGGCGCGCGGCGACGCCGGTGCCGGCCATGATCGCGGTAGGCGTGGCGAGGCCGAGCGCGCACGGGCAGGCGATCACCAGTACCGCGACGGCGTTGAGGATGGCGACTTCGGCGTCGCCGCCCAGCGCCCACCAGCCGACGAAGGTCGCCAGCGCAATGACCATCACCACCGGCACGAATACCGCGCTCACCTTGTCCACCAGCCGCTGGATCGGCGCCTTGGCGGCCTGCGCGTTTTCCACCAGGCGGATGATGCGGGCGAGCGTGGTTTCCGCGCCCACTGCCGTGGTGCGGGCGAGCAGCATGCCGTGGGCATTGATCGCGCCGCCGGTCACCGTGTCGCCCGGCTGCTTGTCGACCGGCAGGGATTCGCCGGTGAGCATGGATTCGTCGATCTGGCTGCTGCCTTCCATAATTTCGCCGTCCACCGGCACCCGTTCGCCGGGGCGGATCACCACCACGTCGCCGACCCGGATCGCCTCGATCGGCAGGTCGCGGTCGACGCCGTCGAGACGCACGCGGGCGGTGAGGGGACGCAAGGCCTGCAGGGCGCGGATCGCCTCGGTGGTCTGGCGCTTGGCGCGCGCCTCCAGCCATTTGCCGAGCAGCACCAGGCTGATCACCACCGCCGACGCTTCGAAGTACAGGTGCATCGCGTCGGCGCGCGTCAGCAGCAGGTAGACGGAGAGGCCGTACGCCGCGCTGGTGCCGACTGCCACCAGCAGGTCCATGTTGCCGCTGCCTGCGCGCAGCGCCTTCCAGCCGGCGCGATAAAAACGCGCGCCCAGCCAGAACTGCACCGGCGTCGCCAGCGCCATTTGCAGCCAGCCCGGCAACATCCAGTGCGCGCCGGCGAGGCTGCCGAGCATGGGGACGATCAGCGGCAGCGACAGCGCCATCGCCAGCGCCACCGGCCACCATTCGGGCAGGGTGCGAGCCGGGGCGGCGGCGGGCTCGCCCGCGGGCAGCGGCAGTTGCGCGCCGTAGCCGGCGCGCTCGACGGCTGCGATCAACGAGGCGGCCGAGGCGCCTTGCACCAGCCTGACCGTCGCCTGTTCGGTGGCCAGATTGACGGCGGCATCGAGCACGCCGGGCGTCTTGTTCAGGGCTTTTTCCACCCGCGCCGAGCAGCTCGCGCAGGTCATCCCGGTGATGGCCAGGGTGAGCGTTTCGACCGGGACGCTGAAGCCGGCCTTTTCTATCGCGCCCTGTACTTCCGCGGCGCTGACATCGCCCGAAACCGTCGCGGTCTCGGTCGCCAGGTTCACCGCGGCATCGGTCACGCCCGGCAGCTGTTTCAGCAGCTTTTCCACCCGCGCCGAGCAACTGGCGCAAGTCATGCCCTGAATGCCGACGGTGAGGGGAGGGGGGCTGGAGGGGTTCATCATGAATTCATGGCGGGTGCGGATGATTGCACCATAGACCCTGCCGGGACGGGCGGGGCCGTATTTATTTAGCGGCGGACGGTGGTCAGGGGGTAGTCCTTCGGCAGCAGCACCCACATACGGCCGCGCTGTTTCATGCGACCGGCGAGTTCGCCCGCCTCGTTGCCGAATCCCCAGAAGAAATCAGCGCGCACGCCGCCGCGGATGGCGCCGCCGGTGTCCTGCGCCAACACCAGCCGGTTCAGCGGTTGCGTCGAATTGGGCTGGGTGGTGGCAAGGAAAACCGGGGCGCCGAGCGGGATGAAGCGGGGGTCGACGGCAATCGAGCGGCCGCCGGTGAGCGGCACGCCCAGGGCGCCGAGCGGGCCGGCGAGGCCGTTGGGCAGTTCGCGGAAGAACACGAAGCTGGGGTTGCTGGCGAGCAGGTCGGGCAGCCTGTCGGGATTTTTCGCGCCCCAGTCCTTGATGCCCTGCATCGAAGCCTGCTCCAGTTTCAGCTCGCCGCGTTCGACCAGCAGTTTGCCGATGGACTGATAGGGATGGCCGTTATGGTCGGCATAGCCGACGCGCAGGTGCGAGCCGTCGGGCAGTTCGATGCGGCCCGAGCCCTGGATGTGCAGGAAGAAGAGATCCACCGGGTCTTCGGCCCAGGCAATGGGCTTGAAACCCTGGCCATTGCCGGCGGGCGCCTCGATTTCCCGGCGGGTGGAATAGGGCGCCAGTTTGTTGCCGACCAGCCGCCCTCGCAGGCGCAGGTCCTTCAGTTCGGGATAGACGCTGGCGAGATCCACGGCGATGAGATCGTCCGGCACGGCATAGAGCGGGTGGCGCGCGCGCTCGGTCCGCACGCGGTCGCCTTTCAGCAGGGGCTCGTAATAACCGGTCACCATGCCTTCGGCGCCGCCGTCTTCCTGGGTGGCTTGCCAGGGCTGGAATCGCTGTTCGAAGAAGCGCCGGGCAGCCGCGTCGTCGGGCGTCGGCATCGACGCGGCTTCGCTGCAGACGGGCTGCCACGCGGTGCGCTTGACCAGTGTCGAGCAGCTGTGCAGGAAGGCGGTCCATGCCTCGCTGAGCGAATCGTCCCGCCAGGAGGGGATTGCGCTCCAGGCCACCGGTTTGAGTGTCGGATAGGCCACCGTCGGCGTCGGAATCAACGCCGGCGGCGGTACAGGGGCGGGTTCCGGCTGGGGCGCCGGCTCGGGCTCGGGGGCCGGTTCCAGCACGGCGGCGGGAGGGGGGGCAGGGGGTTTCGCGGGCGGCTGCACCGCGCAGGCGGATAACAGCAGGGCGAACAACCACGGGTTTGCGCGTAAGGACATCACGGGCGGAAGATGGCTCACAACAAAAACACCTGCGGAGTATAGCAACAGGGGTCAGGGGTCAGGGGGCGAGCGGCTGCGCCCTTTCCCTTGGATCAGTGCAGCACGCGCGGCATCGACAGCGTGAACAGGGGGATCTCGGCGTCGAACTTGTTGCCGTCCTCGGCCACCATCTGATAGCTGCCCTGCATGGTCCCGACCGGCGTCGCCATCGCGGTGCCGCTGGTGTATTCGAAGCTCTCGCCCGGCCGCAGCAGCGGCTGTTCGCCGACCACGCCCAGTCCCTTGACTTCCTGGGTGACGTTGTTCGCGTCGGTGATGATCCAGTGGCGCGAAATCAGCTGCGCCGCCACGGTGCCGTTGTTGGCGATGGTGATGGTGTAGGCGAACACGTAGCGGTCCGCCGAAGGGTCGCTCTGCTCGTCCAGGTAGGCCGTCTTGACGTTGATGCTGATGAGGTATTTCTTGCCTTCGGCCATGGATCCGCTCGACAGGTTGTAATGCGGGGAGTGTAACGCAATGGCGCGGCGGACTTAAGTTAAAATGCCGGGGTTTCCCCTAATTCAATTCCCGGAGCTTCCCATGACCTACCGCATCGCCCCGTCCATTCTGTCCGCCAACTTCGCCCGGCTTGGCGAGGAAGTCGACAACGTCCTCGCCTCCGGCGCCGACATCGTCCACTTCGACGTGATGGACAACCACTACGTGC
>JAUPLV010000104.1 GCA_030836725.1 Pseudomonadota bacterium
GCACCAGTTTGTAGTCCGCCGCGCCGATCAGCGGATTGCCGGCATTCGGCCCCAGCCTTGCGCGGTCGATCAGCGACTGCGGATGCTCGATGCGAAAACCGATGGAGAAGGGCTTGGCTTCCAGGGTGACGCCGCGCGCGTGCAGCATCTCGAAGGTGTCGCGGGCGCTGTGGCCGAGCGCGAGGACGACGTGACGGCTTTCGAGCGTCTCGCCGCTGGCGAGCGTCACGCCGCCGATCTGTTTCCCCTCCGGCCCCTCTTCGACCAGCACGTCGGTCACGCGTTGCTGGAAGCGGATCTCGCCGCCCAGCGACTCGATCTCGTGGCGCATGGTCTCGACCATGCCGACCAGGCGAAAGGTGCCGATGTGCGGTTTCGACACGTAGAGGATCTCTTCCGGCGCCCCCGCCTTGACGAACTCGGTCAGCACCTTGCGGCCCAGATGCCTGGGATCCTTGATCTGGCTGTGGAGCTTGCCGTCGGAGAACGTCCCGGCGCCGCCCTCGCCGAACTGCACGTTGGATTCCGGATTGAGCACATGCTTGCGCCACAGCCCCCAGGTGTCCTGGGTGCGCTCGCGCACCGCCTTGCCGCGCTCAAGCACGATGGGTTTGAAACCCATCTGCGCCAGCACCAGCGCGGCGAAGATGCCGCAGGGGCCGAAGCCGATCACCAGCGGACGTTCGCTCAAATTCTCCGGCGCGCGGCCGACGAACTGGTAGGCCATGTCCGGCGTCGGCGCAAGGCGGCGGTCGTTGCGGAATTTCTTCAGCAGCGCGCCCCCGTTTCTTACCTCGACATCGACTGCATAAACCATCAGCAGCGCGTGCTTCTTGCGCGCGTCGTAGCTGCGCTTGAAGATGCTGTAGCCGACCAGGTCGTCGTCGGCAATCCCCAGGCGCTGCAGGATCGCCGCGCGCAGGGCCTCGGGTGGATGGTCGAGCGGGAGTTTGAGTTCAGTCAGTCGCAGCATGGTGAATGTTCAGATAATTCAATGTACCCCGCCCTGCCGCGCGCCCGCTGGCAATGCAGGCCGTCAGCAGATAGCCGCCGGTGGGCGCTTCCCAGTCGAGCATCTCGCCGGCGCAGAACACGCCGGGCAGATCGCGCAGCATCAGGTGTTCATCCAGCGCCTCGAAGCGCACGCCGCCGGCGCTGCTGATCGCCTCGTCGAGCGGACGCGGGGAGACGAGGGTAAGCGGCAGCGATTTTATCGCGTTGGCGAGTTTCGCCGGGTCGCCCAGTTGGTCGGGCGACAGGATTTCGCGCAACACCGCCATTTTCACGCCCTTGATTCCGGCGCGGCTTTGCAGGTGGCTGGACAGCGAACGCGCGCCGCGAGGATGATCGATTTCGGAGATGATCCGATCCAGAGTCTTGTCGGGCGCCAGGTCGAGTTCCGCAGTCACCGTCCCCAGCGCCGCAATCGTATCGCGCAGCGGCGCCGACAGCGCATAAACCAGGCTGCCCTCGATGCCGGTATCGGAAAGCGTGAGTTCGCCCTTGCGCTGATGGACGCGGCCAGCCGCATCGGTGAAGCGCAGCGCCACGGTTTTCAGCGGCTGCCCGGCGAAGCGGCTGCGCAGATGTTCGCTCCATCCGCCCGCCGCATCGAAGCCGCAGTTCGACGGCAGCAAAGGCGCGACCTCGACTCCGCGCTGCGCCAGCAGCGGCGCCCATGCGCCGCCCGAACCCAGTTTCGACCAACTGCCGCCTCCCAGCGCCAGCACGACCGCGTCGGCATTCACGACCCGTTCACCGCCGGGCACAGCGAAGCGAAGCGAGCCGTTTGCATCCCTGAATTCCGATCCACTACGCGCCGAAGCGCATGGGGATTCGTATGCCCACCCCAGCCAGCGATGCCGCACATGAAACCGCACGCCCGCTTCGCGCAGCCGGTGCAGCCACGCCCGCAACAGCGGCGCCGCCTTCATGCCGGTGGGGAACACGCGCCCGGACGAGCCGACGAACGTCTCGATCCCCAGCCCGTGCATCCACTCGCGCAACGCCTCGGGGGGAAACGCTTCAAGCAACGGCCGGATATCGGCCGAGCGCGCGCCGTAGCGCGACAGAAAAGCATCGAGCGTTTCGGAGTGGGTGATATTCATCCCGCCCACCCCGGCCAGCAGAAACTTGCGCCCCACCGAAGGCATGGCGTCATACAGGTCGACCCGCACGCCGCCCTGCGCCAGCACCTCGGCCGCCATCAGGCCGGCGGGGCCGCCGCCGATTACCGCGACTGATTTCGTGGCCGGCGCATTATGTGTCATCAACGGGCCCGAGGTGTGGTGCGTCATCGTGTTGGAAATCCATGAGTCCAGCCTGCGCGTGCATCCGACGATATCCAGCGGGCGCCGTCGCTGCTGCAAGAGGATGAGGCGCTCGAACTCCGCAAGGATCGGCGTTGCGTCTTAAAACCGGGGCTACGCGTTTCTGATCAGACGCTGCTTTTCGCGCAGCCATTCGCGATCCTTTTCCGCCGCGCGCTTGTCGTGCTGTTTTTTGCCCTTGGCCAGGCCGATATCCAGCTTGATGCGCCCTTTTGAAAAATGCATGTTCAGCGGCACCAGGGTGAACCCGGCGCGTTCGGTCTTGCCGATCAGCTTGTTGATCTCGGCCGCGTGCAACAGCAGCTTGCGCGAACGCGTGGGATCGGGATGGATGTGGGTGGAGGCTGTGGGCAGCGGGCTGATGTGGCAGCCGATCAGAAAAACCGCACCGTTCTTGACGACGACGTAAGCTTCCTTGAGTTGCACCCGGCCGGCGCGAATGGCTTTCACTTCCCAGCCTTCGAGCACGAGCCCGGCCTCGAATTTTTCTTCGATGAAATAATCGTGAAAGGCTTTTTTGTTGTCGGCGATGCTCATGATGGACCGGCTTGCGTACAATTCTCGATTTTACAAGGCTTCGGTGTCTCATGGCGCGTGTGGAGAAAAGTGTGCTGGTGGCGCATACCGCGGAACACATGTTCGAACTGGTGGACCGGATCGAGGATTACCCGGTTTTCCTGCCCTGGTGCGGCGGAACCGAGTTGAAATCACGCGATGAAAACCGCACCGTGGCGACGATACACATCGCCTACATGGGCATCCGCCAAAGCTTTTCGACTGAAAACGCCAAGGCCTACCCACGGGAAATGCGCATCAAGCTGCGGGATGGCCCGTTCGCCGAACTCTCGGGCGGCTGGGTGTTTTTGCCGCTGGGAGACAGCGCCTGCAAGATCGAATTCAGGCTGCAGTATGTGTTTTCAAGCCGGGTGCTGGAAACCATTCTTGCGCCCGTATTCAGCCATATCACCAACACCTTTGTCGATGCCTTCGTGCGTCGCGCCGACGAGGTCTATTCCGCATGAACCTGCCCGCTTCCATCATGGTTGAAGTTGTCTACGCCCTGCCCGGGCAACAGCTTTTGTCGCAGACCAGACTGGCGGAGGGCGCCACGGTGGAGGACGCCATTCGCGCGTCCGGGGTGCTGGATGTTTTTCCGGAAATCGACCTGGGAAAAAACAAGGTCGGGATTTTCAGCAAGCTGGTCAAGCCGGATGAAAAAGTGCGCGACAAGGATCGGGTTGAAATCTATCGCCCCCTGATCGCCGACCCCAAGGAAGTGCGCCGCAAACGCGCCGAGGAAGGCAAGGTCACCAAAAAAGGCGGGGGCGACGCCGCGCCCGAGAAAGCCGCGGAGGCCTGAAAAGTGACCGGCGCGTGAAATGCGTCGACCGATCCGCCTGCCAAAACAAAGGCCTTCCGGCGTGAACCCGGAAGGCCTTGTTGCTGAAACCGGCCAACTTAAATAATCGCTTGATTATTTGCCGATTTTGAGCATCGGATAATCGAGCTGAGCCAGACCTTTCTTCACATGGTCGCTGGCCAGTTTGGCCTGCTTGATCACGGTTGCGCTGTCGCCTTTGGCGGCCGCGTCTTCCGCAGCCTTGAGCGCGCTTTCGGCCGTCGTCCACAGGGCGTTCTTGTCCTTGGCGATCTTGACATCGGCTTTCGCGGCATCCAGCGCAGCCTGGGCTTCGCCGCTGATGGTGGGCTTGGCGGGCTCGGTTGCCTGTGCGACAGGCTTATCAGCCGGCTTATTGACATAAAGGTCGGCGCAGCCAGACAAGCCCAGCAGGGCAACGGAGATCAGGGCAAGCAAAACTTTGGGCATGGATTTTATCTCCTCGGGTTGTGTGGCTTTCAGAAGCGCGCTATCGAGGGCTATTGATTGAAACGACGCGCTCCAGCCAGCTTTGGATACTTGCTCAAAGTTAGCCGCATCGTGTTGGTGAGTCAACCTTCATGCATGCAATTCGACTTGGTAGATTACGACCAACCCCGACTCCAGGCGACGGGCGTTTGTGCGGGCCCGCAGTGGGCGCGTATAATTCCGCTTTGCTTTAAGGAAAGCCCATGCGTGTTCTGCAAAAAGCGCTGACGTTCGATGACGTTTTACTCGTTCCCGCCCACTCCATCATTCTTCCCCGCGAAGTCAGCTTGTCCACGCAGCTGACCCGCTCGATCACCCTGAATTTGCCCATGCTGTCGGCCGCCATGGACACAGTTACCGAGGCGCGCCTTGCGATTGCGCTGGCTCAGGAAGGGGGTATCGGCATCATCCACAAGAACATGAACGCCGAGTTGCAGGCCGCTCAGGTCGCTGCGGTCAAGCGTTTCGAGTCGGGTGTGGTGAAGGATCCCATCACCGTCGCGCCGCAGATGACCGTGCGCCAGGTGCTTGAAATTACCCGCAGCAAGCGAATTTCCGGCCTGCCGGTGATCGATGGCGGCAGGGTGGTCGGCATCGTCACCAACCGCGATCTGCGTTTTGAAACCAGCCTCGATCAGCCGGTCGCCAACATCATGACGCCGAAGGAACGGCTGGTGACAGTGAAGGAAGGCGCCAACCGCGACGAGGCGATGGCGCTGCTGCACAAGCACCGGTTGGAGCGCGTGCTGGTGGTGAACGATGCGTTCGAACTATGCGGCCTGATCACCGTCAAGGATATCCAGAAATCGAGCGAGCACCCGCTGGCGTGCAAGGACGCGATGGGTCGCCTGCGCGTGGGCGCGGCAGTCGGTACCGGCGAAGGCACCGAGGAACGGGTGGCCGCGCTGGTCGCCGCCGGCGTCGACATCATCACCGTGGACACCGCCCACGGCCATTCCAAAGGCGTGCTCGACCGGGTGCGCTGGGTCAAGCAAAATTTCCCCGGCGTGCAGGTCATTGGCGGCAACATCGCCACCGCCTCCGCAGCTGCGGCGCTGGTTGAACACGGCGCCGACGCCGTCAAGGTCGGCATCGGCCCTGGTTCCATCTGCACCACGCGCATGGTCGCGGGAGTCGGCGTACCGCAAATTACCGCCGTGGCCAACGTGGCCGCGGCATTGGCAGGTAGCGGCGTCGGCGTCATCGCCGACGGCGGCATCCGTTATTCCGGCGATATTGCCAAGGCGCTCGCCGCCGGCGCCGACTGCGTGATGCTCGGCGGCCTGCTGGCCGGCACCGAAGAGGCGCCGGGCGAAGTCGAACTGTTCCAGGGCCGTTCGTACAAATCCTACCGCGGCATGGGTTCGCTGGGTGCGATGCAGCAGGGCTCCTCCGACCGCTACTTCCAGGACAACGAGAAGAGCGCTGAAAAACTCGTTCCCGAAGGCATCGAAGGCCGCGTCCCCTACAAGGGCAGCGTGCTCGGCGTCATCCACCAGATGATGGGCGGCCTGCGCTCCAGCATGGGCTACCTCGGCGTTGCCTCCATCACCGAGATGCATGCCAAGGCCGAGTTCGTCGAAATCACCGGCGCCGGCATCCGCGAATCGCACGTGCATGACGTGCAGATCACGAAGGAAGCGCCGAATTATCGCGTTGAGTAAAGATCGGGGCCAAGATTCAGGGATCAGGGAAAGTCGCGCTATGCGCGGCTTTTTCTTTAATGCCCGCGATGCCTGACCAACGGCTCCTATACGCTGACTCGCGGCCCCGACCCCTGACCCCTAGCCCCTGACCCCCAATAAAATGCACCAGAAAATCCTCATCCTCGATTTCGGTTCCCAGTACACCCAGCTCATCGCTCGCCGCGTTCGTGAAGCGGGCGTCTATTGCGAACTGCATCCCAACGACGTGAGCGAGCAGTTCGTGCGCGACTTCGCACCGGCAGGCATCATCCTGTCCGGCGGACCGAATTCGGTGTACGAAGAGGAAACGCCGCGCGCACCCGACGTGGTGTTCTCGCTGGGCGTGCCGGTGCTGGGCATCTGCTACGGCATGCAGACCATGGCGGCGCAACTGGGCGGCCAGGTGGAATCCGCCGCCAAGCGCGAATTCGGTTACGCCGAAATCCGCGCGCGCGGCCACACTGCGCTGCTGCGCGACATCCAGGATCGCATCAACGACGAAGGCCATGGCCTGCTCGACGTGTGGATGAGCCACGGCGACAAGGTCACCGCGCTGCCGCCCGGCTTCAAGGCGATGGCGAGCAACGCCGCCACGCCGATCGCCGCCATGGCCGACGAGGAGCGCCACTTCTACGGCGTGCAGTTCCACCCCGAAGTCACCCACACCCTGCAGGGCAAGAGCATTCTCAACCGCTTCGTGCGCGACCTGTGCGGCTGTGCTGGCGACTGGAACATGCCCGATTACGTCGACGAAGCCATCGGCAAAGTGCGTTCCGAGGTCGGCGGCGACGAAGTCATCCTCGGACTGTCCGGCGGCGTCGATTCATCGGTAGTCGCAGCGTTGCTGCATCGCGCCATCGGTACGCAACTCACCTGCGTGTTCGTCGACAACGGCCTGTTGCGCTTGAACGAGGCCGAGCAGGTGATGCAGACTTTCGCCGATAACCTCGGCGTCAAGGTCATCCACATCGATGCGCGCGACCGCTTCATGGACGCGCTTACCGGCGTCACCGACCCCGAACAGAAACGCAAAATCATCGGCCGCGAATTCGTCCATGTGTTCCAGGAAGAAGCCGAAAAGCTGCCGAAGGCCAAATGGCTGGCGCAGGGCACCATCTATCCGGACGTGATCGAGTCGGCCAGCGCCAAAACCAAAAAAGCGCACACCATCAAGAGCCACCACAACGTCGGCGGCCTGCCCGACACCCTTCATCTGAAACTACTCGAACCGCTGCGCGAGCTGTTCAAGGACGAAGTGCGCGAACTCGGCATCGCGCTGGGCCTGCCGCACAACATGGTCTACCGCCATCCCTTCCCCGGCCCCGGCCTCGGCGTGCGCATCCTCGGGGAAGTGAAACGCGAGTATGCCGAGCTGCTGCGGCGCGCCGACGCGATCTTCATCGAGGAACTGAACAACACCCGCGACGACAGCGGCAAGACCTGGTACGAGCTGACGTCGCAGGCCTTTGCCGTGTTCCTGCCGGTGAAGTCGGTCGGTGTGATGGGCGATGGCCGGACCTATGAGTGGGTGGTCAGCTTGCGCGCGGTGCAGACCCAGGATTTCATGACCGCGCACTGGGCGCACCTGCCTTACGAGTTGC
>JAUPLV010000018.1 GCA_030836725.1 Pseudomonadota bacterium
CCGCGCCATGCGCCTGCCCGACCCGCGCAGCTTTGGGTCGGGCAACCCCGGCGCCACCAATGTGCTGCGCACCGGGCGCAAGACGGCCGCCGCGCTGACCCTGCTGGGCGACGCGCTGAAGGGCTGGGTGGCCGTGGTGCTGGCACGCGAGCTGGCGCCGCAGTTCGGCCTCGACGAGGGCATCGTGCTGCTGTGCGCGCTGGCGGTGTTCCTCGGCCATCTGTTCCCGGTGTTTTTCCGCTTTCGGGGCGGCAAGGGCGTGGCCACCGCGCTCGGCGTGCTGGTCGGCCTCGACCCCTGGCTTGGGCTGGCGTGTCTCGCCACCTGGCTGGCGATGACGCTGCTGTTTCGCATTTCCTCGCTGTCCGCGCTCACCGCCGCCGTTCTGGCCCCAATTTACGCTGGACTGCTGCTCGGCTGGAACAGCACGACCATGGCCGTGCTGGTGATCTCGTTGCTCCTGGTCTATCGTCACAGAAGCAACCTCATCAAGCTGATCTCCGGCCAGGAAGCCCGCATCGGCAAACGCTCCTGACCCGCTCATCCGCCATGGCCCTGTTCGATAAAACCATCGACCGCGCAAAAGAAAGCCTCGCCGAGGTGTCGCGCGAGGCGATCGACCACGCCGGCGAACGCCTGGCGGATGTGGTGAAGGTCGGCGTATCGCAGGCCGGCACCGAACTGAAGGATGTGATCTGGCAGGCCAGCCAGGAAATCGACGCCAAGCTCGACAAGATTTCCGACGAACTGCACGAGCAGCGCCAGTTCACCAAGGACGATGTGCGCGAACTGGTCGATTACGCCGGTGAAAAACTCGGCGCGCTGATGGACGAGCGCATCGTCCATGCCAAGGCGGAATTCTCGTCGCTGGTCCAGGAAAAGGTCGAATACTTCAAGCGCGAGATCGATGGTTTTTTCATCGAGCGCCAGCGCGATCTCGCACGCGAGCGGCGGCGGCTGTTCATCAACGTCGCCATCGCGGTGTTCGCCTCGCTGTCGCTGGGATTCGTGTCCTGGCTATACCACCAGTACCTCGGCGGCGGGCTCGACATGTTCGCCATCTTCCGCATCGTGTTCGCCTCGCTGGTCGGCGGTTATGCGGCCTTCCTCGCGGTCAAGCTGCTGCGTCGCTGGCTGTCGATGTCGGAACACCGGAAGGACGCGCTGTTCCTGGCCAGCCGCTACTGGGGCGTGCTGCGGCCGGAAAGCATTTTCGGCACGGTTGTCCTGGTATGCCTGATGGCGGTGCTGGTCGGGTTCCTGCTGTTTCCCGAACAGATTGCGCACCTTACGGGCAGCGAAAAATGGCTCAAGGCCCTGCGCGAAGCCTACCCGGTATTCAAGCAGTGAATCGGCGTCGCGCAATACGGTCCGTTACACCGCGTCGAGCGTCGCCAGTTCCCAGCGCGGCCTGACCGCGAACGTCAGATCCGCATTCGCGTGCGCCAGCCTCTGCGCGCCGGCGAAGGCGATCATCGCGCCATTGTCGGTGCAGAACTCAAGCTTCGGGTAAAACACGGCGATGCCACGGGCCTTGGCTTCGCGGGTGAGCCGCTCGCGCAAATGCGTGTTGGCGCCGACGCCGCCCGCCACCACCAGCCGTGTTGCGCCGCTGTGCGAACAGGCCGCCAGGCTCTTGCTCACCAGCACCTCCACCGCCGCGGACTGGAATGCCGCCGCGATATCCGCCGCCTGATCCAGCCCGGCCTTGCGCACCAGCGTCAGCACCGCGGTCTTGAGGCCGCTGAAACTGAAATCGAAATCGCCGGAATTGAGCATCGGGCGCGGCAGCGTGAAGCGGCTGGCGTCGCCCGTCGCCGCCAGCCTCGACAGCGCCGGCCCGCCCGGATAACCCAGGCCCAGCAGTTGCGCGGTCTTGTCGAAGGCTTCGCCGGCCGCGTCGTCGAGCGTCTCGCCCAGCAAGGTGTAGCGTCCGACCCCCGACACCAGCATCAGCTGCGTGTGCCCGCCCGATACCAGCAGGGCGACGAACGGGAATTCCGGCGGCGTGTCGGAAATCAGCGGCGACAGCATGTGGCCTTCGAGGTGGTGAACCCCGACTGCCGGAATGTTCAGGGCATAGGCCAGCGCGCGCGCCATTCCCGCCCCCACCAGCAAGGCGCCGGCGAGTCCCGGTCCCTGCGTGTAGGCGATGCCGTCGATGTCTTCCAGCGTGCATCCGGCCTCGGCCAGCACCTGGCGGGTCAGGGGCAGTACTCGCCTGATATGGTCGCGCGAGGCCAACTCCGGCACCACGCCGCCATAATCGTTATGCATCGCGATCTGCGAATACAGCGCGTGGGCCAGCAGGCCGCGCGCGCTGTCATACAGCGCGACACCGGTTTCATCGCAGGAAGATTCGACTCCTAGTACCAGCATTTTCGTGAAAACTCATGGAAACCCCCGCATATTATCGCGGGCGGCCGTGCGGGGTTTTGAATGCTGCGTAATTTCCATCCCGGCAACCTGGATTATTTGGGTAAAATCCGCCTGTTTTTCAGTGTATGCGGACTTGGCCTTTCGCCGAGTTGCCGTCAACTAGGGAAAGTCTCATGCCGCTCGATTTCATGCCCGCCCACCCCGCCGACAATCGTGTCGGTGCGCCGGCAATCGGCGGCGGCGTGAAGAAGCCGGAGGGCGGAATTTGATCCCCGAGGAAGCGATGCTGGGACTGGCGTTTCTGCCCGCAACCGGGCTATCCGGCCTGTCCCGGCAGGACAATTTGCTGGGCGGCGCGTGTTTTTCGCATCCAGCCCGCATGGTTGAGGAAGCCGGGATTCCGCTGCTCGCCGTGGACATGGCCTTGCCTCTGGGTGAAGCGGCGGCCTGCGAGGTGTGGCATTGCCGGGAGCCCCTGCAATCCGGCCAGCATGGCGCCATCCGCTACCGCCAAGGCGACACGCTGCTGTTCGGTTGCCTGAGCCTGGACGAGGCCGCTGGCGATACGCGCCCGCCGCTGCAAACCACCACCGAGGCCGCCTACCAGTCCATCTTCCAGCTACTCGAAGCGCGCGGCTTTGGCTCAGTGCTGCGCTTCTGGAATTATTTTCCGGCAATCAATCAGGAAAGCCGCGGCATCGAACGCTACCGCCAGTTCAACGCCGGCCGCCAGGATGCCTTCCTCGCCCATGGCCGCTCGGTGATCGGCAATGTCCCGGCCGCCTGCGCGCTGGGATCGGCCAGCGGCGGCCTGCACATCGCCTTTCTGGCGACGCGGGCGGCCGTCATCGGCATCGAAAATCCGCGCCAGTTGAGCGCCTATCATTACCCCAGCCAATACGGCCCGCGCAGCCCGACTTTTTCGCGCGCCGGGCTGGTCAGGCTGGGCGGACGCGACATGCTGTTCATCTCCGGCACCGCCAGCATCGTTGGCCATCAAACCCTGCATGCCGGCGACGTGGCGGCGCAGACGCGGGAAAGTCTCCACAACATCGCCGCCATCGTCGCCGAAGCGAACCGGCTGGCCCCCGAGGCCGATTTCCGCCTCGACCAGCTGGCCTACAAGGTCTACGTTCGCCGTCCTGCCGATCTGGAAGCAGTGCGCCTTGCGATGGCGG
Source organism: Pseudomonadota bacterium (assembly GCA_030836725.1). Classification (GTDB taxonomy): domain Bacteria; phylum Pseudomonadota; class Gammaproteobacteria; order Burkholderiales; family Thiobacillaceae; genus Thiobacillus. The sequence continues at coordinate 3,558 of JAUPLV010000018.1, forward strand.
AATTCATCGATGTTCCGGCGCCGGCCATTTTCCTGCAGGCGGACGTCTGCCGTGCCGAGCTGCTGGTTGAAATCGAGGCATCGGGCGGCCATTCCATCCGTGCCGGGGCAGGCGAGTGAGCGCGCGCATGGTTTCGCGCCCCGGCGCCTTGCAGCGCTGGCTGCACCGGCTCTACGAGATTTTCGCGCAGTGGTTCGGCCTGGGCCTGCTTGGCGTCATTGCGCTGACCTGGTCGACCCTGTCGGTGCCGCTGTATTACCTCCTGCCGAAAAGCTGGGCCGATCCGCTGGGGCGCTGGGCCATCACCCTCGGGTTCCGTTTTTACCTCGGCGCGCTTTCGCTCATCGGCGCGTGCCGCTTCGACCTCAGCGCGCTCGACGCCCTGCGCGATGAAAACGCGATGATCATCGCCCCCAATCACCCCTGCCTGCTCGATGCGGTGATGACGATTTCGCGCTTGCCCAACATGACCTGCATCATGAAAGCCGATATCGTCGACAACATTTTTCTCGGCGCCGGCGCGCGTCTGGCGGGCTACATCCGCAACGACGCGCAGCTGAGCATGATCAAGCAGTCCGTGGCGGCGCTCGGGAACGGCAGGCATCTGCTGATTTTTCCGGAAGGCACCCGCACCACCCGCTGGCCGGTCAATGTCTGCAAGGGCACCGCCGCCCTCATCGCCGGTCGCGCCAAGGTGCCGATCCAGACCGTTTTCATCGAAACCGACTCGCCTTTTCTCATCAAGGGCTGGTCGTTGTTCAAGCGCCCATCCATGCCGATCACCTATCGCGTTCGCCTCGGCCGCCGTTTCGACCCGCCGGAAAAAGCCGGTGCGTTCACCGCGCAGCTGGAGCGCTACTTCATCGAGGAACTGCGCGATGCCCCCCGCTTCCTGTCCCCCGGCGCACCGTCGGCGGACGATGCGGAGCCGCATCGATGACGACGCCTTCATCCAGCCACCTGGTGCTCATCCCCAGCTATAACCCCGGCGCCCAGGTTTACGACACGGTGCGCGCCGCCCGCGCCCGGTGGGCGCCCGTCTGGGTGGTGGTGGACGGCAGCCGGGACGGCAGCGCCGAGGGCCTGAACGACATGGCGGCGAACGATCCGCAGCTGAAAATAATCGTGCTGCCGGAAAACCAGGGCAAAGGCGCTGCCGTGCTGCATGGCCTCGATCTGGCCGCCCGGCAGGGTTTCACCCATGCGCTGACGATGGATTCCGACGGCCAGCACCCGGCCGATCTCATCCCGGCTTTCATGGCGGCATCGCAGCAGGCGCCCGAGGCCATGGTGCTCGGCAAGCCGGTGTTCGATGCCGACGCCCCCGCGCTGCGCGTGCAGGGCCGCAAAATCTCCAACGGCTGGGCCAATCTGGAAACCCTGTGGGCCGGCATCGGCGATTCGCTCTACGGCTTTCGCGTCTATCCCATCGAGCCGCTGCGCCAGGTGATGCGCGGCCAGCGCTGGATGCGCCGTTTCGATTTCGACCCCGAGGCCGTGGTGCGCCTGTGCTGGCGCGGCGTGCGCCCGATCAACCTGCCGGCGCCGGTGAAATACCTGCGCGCCGACGAGGGTGGCATCTCCCATTTCAACTACCTGCGCGACAACACCCTGCTCACCTGGATGCATATCCGTCTGGTGCTGGGATTCGTGCTGCGCCTGCCTGTGCTCGCGGTCAGGCGCATCCGGCGGAAGAGGGCATAGCGCGCCGCACAGGAACTTCGCGGCGCGATTTTCGGCGTCCGCGGCGGATTGCGCGGCGGGGATTCCGGCTACAATCCCGGAAAGATATCCGCCCAGGCCGCGATGCATGAAACGCGAACCTGATGTAGGGGTTTGGGCCCGTAAACCATTTCGATCGAATTGTATGCATGACCTCTTCCCGAAAATCCGGTTGACGCTGCCTGGCGCGGTTCTGTCGGCAATGGCGTTGAGCCTGCTGACAGCCTCCGCCGGCGCGTACGCCGAGAACCATCCCGCTGATCGCTGGGAGGTCGCGGTGGAAGCGGGTTATCTGACAAAGATCAGAAACAATTCCCCGCTGGACTATGTCATTGCGCCGGCGCAGATTGCCTGGCGCTCGCCCGCGGCGTTCGATCTGTGGAATGGGGAAAGCGGCGCTCGCCTAGCGGTGCGCCACCGAATGGCGGTGGTGCTGGAAACCTATCTGGAAGGCGGCGAGGACTACTATTTCGCTTTTGCCGGCGCCCCAAGCATCGAGCTGTGGGCGGCGGATAAAAAATCGGCGCTGTTTTTTGAAATTGGCGGCGGCGCCGGCCTGACCAACGCCAAAGACATACCCGGCGGACAAGGGCAGGACCTCACCTTCAACTGGTTCAGCCAGCTCGGCGCCCGCCACCAGTTCAGCAAGGACCGGGCGTTCACCGCCGCCGGCTATTTCACGCACCATTCCAATCTGGGCATGACCGACCCCAACCCCGGGATCGATGTTTTAGGCCTGAATCTGGGGATGGTTTGGCAGTACGATTAAGCATCGAACCTTTTTCCCGCACCTGGTTTCCTATCCGAATATGGAGTCTCCCATCGTCCGCACCCCGCATCCCCCTCTAACCGCCTACTACGCCAGCGAAGACGAACGGCGCGGTTTCGTCGGGGCGATGTTTGACAGCACCGCAGCCGACTACGACCGCATCGATCATTTGCTGGCGCTGGGCAGCGGCCCCTGGTACCGCAATCAGGCGCTGCAGCGGGCCGGGTTGAAACCGGGTATGCGCATCGTCGACATCGGCGTCGGCACCGGCCTGGTGGCGCGCGAGGCGGTGAAACTCACCGGCGACCCCGCCCTGGTGGTGGGCGTCGACCCCAGCATCGGCATGATGTCGCAAGCCGATTTGCCCGGCGTCCAGCTCATCGAAGGGCGGGCGGAGGCGATTCCGTTTCCCGATGCCAGCTTCGACTTCCTCAGCATGGGCTACGCGCTGCGCCATATCAGCGACCTGTCGGCCGCCTTCAGCGAATTCCATCGCGTCCTGAAGCCTGGCGGCCGCCTGTGCCTGCTCGAAATCACCAAACCGGAACGCGCCTGGAGCCAGGCGCTGCTCAAGGTTTACATGCGCGGGGTGGTGCCGGTGCTGGCCCGCCTGACCGGCAGCAGCGCCGAGTCGGCCAAGCTGTGGCGCTACTACTGGGACACCATCGAGGCCTGCGTGCCGCCGAGCGGGGTGATCGATACGCTGGAGAACGCCGGATTCACCGGCGTGAAACGGCATATCGAAACCCGCGCCTTGTCGGTCCTGGCCGAGTATCAGGCGGTCAAGCCGGGCTGACGCCCGGCGCGTAGCGCGGGAAATGCCCGCGCGGGAACGCTTAAATCATGCCGCCATTGACCGAGATGATCTGGCCGCTGATGTAACCCGCCTGCTCCGAGGCGAGAAAGCCGACCAGGTCCGCCACCTCTTCCGGGCGGCCGGCGCGCTTCATCGGCACCATGCCGGCGATGGCCTTGGCGTCGAACACGCCGTCGATCATGTCGGTCTGGATGATGCCCGGCGCCACGGCATTGACCGTCACCCCGCGGCTGGCGAGTTCCAGCGACAGCGATTTGGTCGCGGCGTGCAGCGCGCCCTTGGCGGCCGAATAATTGACCTGACCGCGGTTGCCGGTGATTCCGGCGATGGAAGTGATGTTGACGATGCGTCCCCAGCGGCTGCGCAGCATCGGCATCGTCAGCGGCTGGGTGACGTTGAAGAATCCGCTGAGCGCCACATCCAGCACGCCGTGCCACTGCGCCGCGCTCATGCCCGGAAAGACGGCATCGTCGTGGATGCCGGCGTTGTTCACCAGCACCTGGATCGGGCTGTCGGCAATGAGTGCTTCGAGTTTGGCGCGGCTGGCGGCGGCGTCGGTGACGTCGAAGGCGATGGCCTCGGCCTGGCCGCCGCTCTTCCCGATTTCCTCCGCCAGCGCCAGGGCGCCGGCCAGGTTGCGGTTGGCGTGGATGTAGACGTAACAGCCGTCGGCGGCGAGACGGCGGCAGATCGCCGAACCGATGCCGCCGCTGCCGCCGGTGACCAGCGCGCGTTTCATGTCGAACCCTCCAGTTTGTCTGCATCCAGAACCACCGCCGCGCGGCCACTGAGCAGCACGCGTCCGGCGGCGCTGACGCGGAAGCCGTAAAGAATGGTGTTGTCGTCGCCGGACAGGCGCTCCGCCTCGACATCGAGGTCGGCGGCGATGTCGTCCAGCCGCGCGGCATGCAGCTCGATGCCGCGCACGCTGGCCAGATAGCCGGCGCGCGGCGCGCCGTCGGCCGCCGCCAGCAGCGCGCCGTGGGCGGCCATGGCCTGCGCCGCGTACTCGATGCCGCAGGCCGCGCCCAGGCGGTCGTGTGCACGCAGGGGGTTGTCCGGGGCGCGGTGGCTGCTCGCCGTGCAACGGATGCATTGGGCATCCCAATCGGCGACCGCATCGAGCAGGCACATGCTGCCCTGGTGTGGCAGGTGGGCGAGCAGCCAGGCGTGGTCTAGCGGCATGGGCAAGGGCAAGGGCAAATCCCCCCTAGCCCCCCTTTTTCAAAGGGGGGAACCACTGCACACCGCGTTGACCTCCCCCTTTGAAAAAGGGGGATTGAGGGGGATTTGCCTTTGATTTTTCTCACATCCGCCCCGTCACCGCTTCATCTATCGCTGCCAGAACCGCATCCGTTTCCAGCAGCACCTGCCGATCATCAAACCGCAACACCCGCAAGCTTAGGCCTGCCAAAGCGGCATCACGAGCCCGATCTTTGGCCTGATGCCCGGTTTCGAAATGCTGACTGCCATCAAGCTCGACAACCAGCTTCGCTGCCGGGCAGTAAAAGTCCACGATGAACGCGAGCAATGGCTTTTGCCGATAGAACTGCACATTCTGTATCTGTTTGCGTCGGATACGCTGCCACAGCACTTGTTCGGCATCGGTCATGCCGGTTCTGAGCGCGCGCGCCGGTTCTTTCAATATTTTGCGGTAGGGCTCCATCAGCCGCGATTCTCGGGTTCGACCCTTATCGCCAGGCTCAGCGGCGCCAGGTAGTCCAGCACGACACGCGTTTCCATCCCGCGCGCCACGGCCCGCAGCAACGGCAGCCCGCGCGCCGTGGGGATGGCGCGGCGCAGGGCTTCGAGTTCGGGCTCGGCCAGCGCATCGGGCGCGGCGTCACTCAGGCTGAGCTCGATCCGCGCCAGCGAGCGCGCGCTGCGTTCGGGCATCAGCGCCAGGGCGATGCCGAATGCGGAAGGGAGCGGGCGCTTGGCGTGCAGCGGTTCGGGGTAGGGCATGTCGTAGGCGATCAGCAGGGTTCCCCAGCCATCGACCGCGACCTGGGTCATCGCCTCCAGCAGGCCGGCGCCGAAACTGCCGTCATGGGCGCACAGCACCGTGGCCGGGGTCATGGCGCCGGAGGCGATGCCCCAGTAGCCGGCCGGGGCGTTGTGCACCGAATTGTGGAAACGGGTCGGCGAGATGTGGCGGTCGTCGGAAGCCAGCACCTTGCAGAGGGCATCGCAATTGTCGTTGTCGGCGCCGGAGGAGGAGAACACCGCGGCCAGTTGCCGGGCATCGAGTTGCCCGTTGGCGCACGCCTCCTGTCCCACGGCCAGCGCGACCTTGATCGCGAGGCCGGTGCGCCGGCGCTCGGCGGGGGGCAGCGACTGCGGCGCGGGCACGGCGAGGGGCCGCGCTTCATAGGGGAGGGCGCCCGCCAGGATGGGTCGCGCCGCGGGCCAGTTGTCGAGTCCGGGGCCGAGCAGGCCGATGCCGTCGAGGTAGGCGGTCAGCTTCATTGCGCGCGCGCCAGGATCAGGCTGCAGTTGGTGCCGCCGAATCCGAACGAGTTGCTGAGCACCCGGCGCGGCGCGCCTGGCCGGTTCGCGGTCAGGTACTGGATGGGGATGTCCGGGTCGACGCGGCGGGTGTTGACCCCGCCCGGCAGGAAACCCCGCTGCAGCGCCAGGGCGCCGATGACCGCCTCCAGGCCGCCGGCCGCGCCCAGGGTGTGGCCGGTCGCGCCCTTGGTCGAGCTGCACGGCACGGCGTCGCCGAACAGCGCGGCCACGGCGCGGCCCTCGGCCGCATCGTTGCTCGGCGTCGCGGTGCCGTGCAGGTTGATGTAGTCGATGTCGGCGGGATGCAGGCCCGCCGACTTCAGCGCGGCGGCCATCGCCATGCGCGCGCCCAGACCTTCCGGGTGCGGCGACGACATGTGATGGGCGTCGCTCGATTCGCCCGAACCCAGCAGCAGCACGGCATCGGCATCGAGGCTGTCGGTCGGGCGCTGCAGCAGGATGAAGGCGGCCGCCTCGCCGATGGAGAGGCCGTTGCGGTCCGCGTCGTAGGGGCGGCAGGGCTCGGACGAGAGCAGTTCCAGCGAGTTGAAGCCGTACAGGGTGGTCAGGCACAAGGAATCGACGCCGCCGACGATGGCGGCGTCGATGAGGCCGGCCGCGATCATCCGCGACGCCGAGGCGAACACCTTGGCGCTCGACGAGCAGGCGGTGGAAACCACCGCGGCCGGGCCTTCCAGATTGAAGGCGCTGCGAACGAAATCGGCCACCGAATACGTGTTGTGCGTGGTGCGATAGTGGAAGTCGTCGGGCAGGGCGCCGCTCACCGGGTCGCGGCGGCGATAGGCCTGCTCGGTCTGCAGGATGCCGGAGGTGCTGGTGCCGAGCAGCACGCCGACCCGCCGGCGACCATGGCGTGCAATGGCTGATTCGACGGCCGCACTGAATCCATCCTGCCGCAGCCCCAGCCAGGCGAGGCGGTTGTTGCGGCATTCGTAGTCGGCGAGGCCAGCCGGCAAGGGGGACCGATCGAGGCCGGCCACTTCGCCGATATACGTCGTCAGGTCGGTCACCGTCTCGAAGGCGCAGGGCGCGAGCCCGCTCTGTTGCGCGTGCAAGGCCGCCAGCGTCGCCTCCAGGCCGTGGCCAAGGCAGCTTGCAGCGGTGAAATGGGCGAGATGGAGCGGGGTCACAAAACGGGCTGGGTGGAAGGTCAGGGGCGAATTTTAGCCCAGCCGGGCGATCAGCATGACGTTGGCGAAAGGCAGGCCGCCGTTCATGTCGGTCGTCTCGACATGGAAGCCGAGCGATTCCAGCGCCCGTTTCCATTCGCGCAGGGGGCGACCGTGGGTAGGCGGCAGGCCGTTGCCGCGAAAGAAGGCGACCATCCGGTCGACCCAGTCGCTGAGCTTGAAGGCCAGGCCGGCATCGCTATCGCCGACGCGGGTGACGAGCAGGCCGTTGGCGGGCAACGCGGCGCGTACCCGGCGCAGCACCTCGTCCTGGGCGGGGATGTCGACGTAGTGCAAAACGTCCATGATCACCACGACGTCGGCCTGACCGAAATCAACATGGCGTATGTCGCCCTGCTCGAAGCGGGCCGGGGCGCCGAGGGCGGTTTGCGCGCGCCGGATGTCGTTGCCCAGCAAATCGACGCCGCGAATGTCCGCGGGCTGGCCGGGGGCGGGCCATCCCGCGGGCCATTCGCCGGTCGCATAAATTTGGCGGGCGGCAAGCAGCCAGGCGGCGAGCAGGCCCTGGCCGCAGCCGAGGTCGAGGATGCGCGCGTTGTCCGGAATCAGGCCGTGTTCCAGCAGGCCGGGAAACATCGGGTCGCTGCCGAGCTTGCCGCGGGCGAAGTGGTAGGCGAAGCGGCCGGCGGCGCGGTAGCGCTGGCTGGCGAGATCGACGAGGCGCTGGTGGAGGGCGTGCGGGCAGGGGTTCATGGGGCGGCGGAATGAAGGCGGAACGGCGGGTGACGGTGCGCAGTCCCCGTGCCTGCGCGGATTCGAGCAGCCAGCGTCGCCTCCAGGCCGTGGCCAAGGCAGCTTGCAGCGGTGAAAGGGGAAAGGCAGAGCGAATTCAACAGGTAAACCCATCCAGATGTAGTGCGTTTTCAATCAATCCCACAGGCCCGTATTCTTCAAATCCGGCCGGGTGTTCGCGCTGCGGATGCACGGTGACGCAATGACAGCCAGGCCGCCACCCCCCCCAGCATAAGGCCGCCCCACACATCGACCGCCACATGCTGGCGGGTGGCGAGGGTGGAATAAATGATACCGATGCACCACATCCAGCTGAATAGCCGACTCCACCGCGGCGCGTCGAATCGGCGCAGCAGGTGATCCAGCCAGACACCAGAAAACAAGGCGGTGGCGACATGCAGCGAAGGAAAGGCATTGCCCGCAGCATCGACGTTTTTAAGGAAATCCACGCCAGGATACCGGGCCCAGTCGATATCGGCAGCGGGGACCGCGGTGGGCCAGAAGTAAAAAACAATCAGCCCCGTAAGGCAGGTTCCGGCCATCGCCATGCCATAGCGATAGAGTTCGCGTGGCGTGGCGAGCAATGCCGGGGGCAGGGAGACATATACCCACAATGAGACATACAGCGGCATCGCCCACGGCTGAAAACCGATCATCCGATCCAGCCAGGTAAAGGGCATCACCGTGGTCGGGTAGGCTGGGGCTTTGAGCACGTAGAAATACGCACCGAAAAAGAAGCCGATAAAAAGCGGCGTTCCGATCCCTTTCAGAAGCACATGCCGGGTGGCGACCGCTGCAATCCGCCGGTACCAGGGGGCTTGCTGGGAGTTTTTCAAGGACTGTTCTCCGGGGGGCGGCAGCGCCGACCCATGCGCAGGGCGCCGGTCATGAAAGGGCGTCTCGCAGGCGGACAAAACGCAGCCCGGCGGCGGCGGCCGACTCCAGCACGGCAGGCAGCACGTCGAGAATAACCGGAACGCCGCGGGGCGACCGGGCAGCATTGCCATCGTGCAGCAGCAAAATGGCGCCCCCCCGCAGCTCGCGCAGCAGCGCATTCCTGACCCGCTCGGCATCGCCGATCCGGGTGTCGAACCCCCGCGCCGACCAACTGGCGAGCGTCAAGTCGAGTCGCGCCAGCACGGGGTCGAGAAAAGGATTGCGCAAGCCGGCAGGGGCGCGAAAAAACATGGGGCGCTGGCCGGTAATCCGGCTGAGGGTATCTTGCGCGGCCTGCAGTTCGCGCAAGAAACCACGCGGGCCCAGCAGGGAAAAATGATGGCGGTGGTGCTGGCTGTGGTTTTCAACGGAATGGCCGCGGCGGACGATTTCCCGGCATACATCCGGATAGCGTGCCACTTTTTCGCCGACGCAGAAAAAGGTGGCGCGTGCGGCATGGCGATCCAGAATATCCAGCACCTGCGGGGTGACGAGGGGGTCGGGGCCATCGTCGATGGTCAGGGCGATTTCGTTTCTGGCGGCGGCGGCGGCGGGCAGCCGCGTCCAGTTCGGCCCCAGCCAGTTGCTGCGCGGCCACAGGCCGGCGGCGGTCAGCAGCAGGTGGTTGATGACCACGGCGCCCAGCGCCCAGCGCCATTGCGCGGGTTCGGCGATCGCGGCCACCAGTGCCAGGCCATGCAGCGCGACGGATGCGCGGATCAACAGCGTGGGGTGCCAGGCCGAATTAAACATGGGCTTGGCAGGCATCGGCTTGCCGGGCAAAAATCGCCGAATAGAACAAGGCCAGGATGACGCCCGGTGCGACGGTCACGCCCAGCGCCTGCAACAGGGATACGTTGGAAAATGCAAGCAGGCCAAAACCGGCGACGGTAGTGAGGCTGGCGAACAGCATCGAGGCCAGCGTGCGCGGCAGGATGGGCGCGCGCGGATCGGGCCGATCAAAAAACAGGGCGTAATTGGAGCCCACTGCGACCACCAGCAACAAACCCACCAGATGCAGAATGATCATTTGCTGGCCAAACAGGTTCAGTCCCGCGGTGACGGTCATGACTGCGGCGGCCAGCGGCGCGATGATGCGCAGCACGCGCATGGGGGAGCGAAAAACCACGAGCAGCAACCCGATAATGGCAACCAGCCCACCGAGCGACAGCACGATGGCTTCATGCAGGTAGCCGGAATACAGGCGGTCCGATTCGGCCTTCATGTCCACGAACAGTACATCGGGGATTGCGCTTAAGGCACTGCGAATAGGATCCGCGTCGATGTTGCCCCCCTCGGGCGCAGTCAGCGGCAACAAGGCGCGCCATTGCCCCCGTTGCTGGATGAGCAAGGCATCGACCGCCATCGCCATGGAGGTCTGCTGCAGGTCGCTTGCCTGCAGCAAAGGCTGGCTGCGCGCGGCGGCGGTGTCGTCCAGAAACGGCGCAAACAGGTGCGGGCGCACCGGCAAGCCTTGGACGGCTTGCGCCAGGCGTGTTTCCAGCAGCGGGCGGGGGGGCAGGCTGGCTTGGCGTGCGCGTTGCGTGGCCTGGCTGGGAAGATAACGGCTGGGGCTTTCGAATCCGGCAAGTTCGCCTTGCTCGACTTGTGCCTGCAGCAGCGCGGACACGCGTTCGGAGCCGCGCAATACGGATTCCCGATCCGCACCAGATACCACGACCAGGTAGCGCACATCCGGGGCGCCCATGTCGGCGCGCAAGCGGGTATCGAGTTCCACATCGGCTTGCGACACCGGGCTGAGTGAGGCGATGGTGTCGTTCCACAAACTGGCGCGGTTGGCGACCACGATGGCGCAGGCCGCCAGCACCACGATCGCCGCTGGCCAGCGCAGCGCTGCCGCGCGCTGCACCACGCGGGACAGGGTGCGACCGACAGCCGATAAATCGTGAATATGGAAGTTGGCGGGCAGCAGCGAAGGCAGGACGAAGCGCGTTACCGTTGCGGCCACGACCAGCCCGGCAATCGCATACAAGCCGAGTTGCGCCAAGCCGGGAAAGCCGGACAGCAGCAGCGAGGCAAAGCCGGCTATCGAGGTCAGCACGCCGAGGCGAATGGTGGGCCAGAAGCGCTCGATCCAGTTTCGATGATCCGCACGGTTCTGTTCCGATTGCACGAACAGGTAGATCGAATAATCCACGGCTTCGCCGATCAGGGCGGTGCCAAATCCCAGGGTGATGCCGTGCACCGCGCCAAAGCCCAGGCTGACCGCCGCGATGCCCGCCAGCGCACCGCTGATCACGGGCAACAAGCCCAATGCCAGTGCGCTGAAGGAACGGTACACGAGCAATAGCAGCGTTGCGATGAGGGCAATGCTGATGATGGACAGGCGGGTGACCTGGCTCTTGATGGTGTCGCGCGACGTCACCGAAAACACGCCGGGACCGGTCATCACCAGCCGGGCGGAGGCGGTCGCGCCCGGAGCTTGGTCCAGCGCCTGCTCGAACGCCTGCCGAATGGCGGCCATGGCGTGCTGCTGGGCGTCGGTGTCGCTCCCCGCGGCACGCGTTTGCATCAGCATCAACGCGCGCGTGCCATCGCTGGAGGCCCATGCGCCCTCCACCAGCTTCGGCTGGGCGCCGCTGTTGAACTGTTCGAGCAATTGCATCATTTCCCCGGTCGGGTCGCGCGGCAGCAGGGATTTGACCAGCAATCCGGCAGGCGAGGCCAGCAGGTCGATACTGTCGCTCAAGGCGGCCTGCAGGCCGTCTTCGCCAAAGCGTTCAGGCGTCACCGCCGGGCTCAACAGGTAACGGTTGTCGAACAGGAAAGCGCGGTCGCGCTCGGCGTTGACGGACTCGCCATTATTGACGCTGACAAACGTGCTGTCGGCGCGCAGACGCTGGGCGACTTGCTGGGAAATCCGGGCGCGGGTGGGGGCGTCGGCGCCTTCTATGCCAACCAGAATGAGGCGCGAGGCGAGGCCGTCGCTGAGTTGATCCATGAGCAGCTGCTGCTCGGGCGTGGGGCTGCGCGGCAAAAAGGCCGACAGGTCGGTGGTGAAGTGGGTGCGGCCGATGATGCCGGCGCAGGCCAGCAAAAAAATCAGCCACAGCACGATGGCGGCTATGCCGCGGCGGCGCGTTTGGATCATTGCGGAGGCGTCCGCTTCTCGATGGTCATCAGCGAACTGTCACCGTCGGCCTGGAGAATCTCGACGCTGCGCACCACGTCCTTGACCCCCTCCATCCGGATGCGCGCGATGACGGCGCCGACCTTGGGGTCGATGGGAATGAGCACCAGGGTCCAGCGTTCGGCGCTGCCGTCCAGCGCCAGGTGATACACCCGTTCCAGCGCCTTGCGATCTCCCGCCAGGGTGGCGCGAATGCTCTCGATCATGCCGGCCACCTCCGGGTAGTCCTTGAGCTGCAGCACGTGTTTGCGGCGGCCGCGTTCAAGGGTGAGGGTGTCGCCGTCGAGCACCATGGTTTCGGGCTTCGGTTTCAGGGTGCGCTTTTCCAGGCGGGCCGGCGCGATGAACAGCAGTTCGCCGGAAGACTCGACCGGCTGCTCGAGGATGGCAAGATGTTTTTTCTCGGTGAAGGTGGCCGCGCCTTGCGGGTGCTTCGCCAGGTCGGCCATGAGCTGGGCGATGCTCAGCGGCGCGGCCTGAACGATGGGGCTGGCCAGCAGCGCCAGCCAGGCAAGCATGCGGAGTTGAAGGCGGGGGCGTCGGGTCATGGCTTAGGCGGCATCCTTCGGGCGCCAGAAATCGAAAAAGTTGAACCAGTTGTAGGGGGCGGCACGGCAATGGCGTTCCAGGCAGGCGGCGTAGGCGCTCACGGCAGCCTCGATGGCGGCGTTGCGCCCCGGACGCTCAAGCGTGCTGAAATCGGCCAGCCGCTCGAAGTGGATGGCGTAGCGATTGCCGCCCAGGTAGAGGCCGCTCATGAAAAGCACCGGCCGCTTCAACATGGCGGCGAGGCGCATGGGGCCGAGCGGAAATTCGGCGTCCGTCTCCAGGAAGGGGGCGCGCAGGGTCGGGTCGCCGCCGAGGGTGCGGTCGCCCAGCACGCCGAGCACCATGCCCTCGTCCAGGCTGGCCTGCACCCGCAGCATCGAATCGACCTGCCCCAGCGGGATGATCTCCTGCACCGCCGCCGGGTTGATCGCGGCCAGCGCGGCATTGAGCTTGCGGGCGTTTTCCTCGTACATGACCATGGCCACCCTGAGGCCCGGCTGCTGGCGGCCGATTGCCCGCGCCACCTCGAAGCTGCCTATGTGCGCCCCCATCAGGAAGGCGCCGCGTCCGGCGGCCAGCACCTCCCTGATGACGTCCTCGCCGTGCACTTCCAGCTGGAACAGGTCGAAACGCGCGTTGAGCAGGAAAATCCGGTCGTGGATGGTGGAGGCGAAGCTGTGGAAGTGCCGGAACAGGTCGGCGAACCGGGGTTCCCGATCCAGCGCCCGGCGCAGATAGGCGCGCGAGGCGGCTCTGGCGGCCGGCGCGAAAAGCAGGAAGTAGAGGCTGATGCCGGCCAGGACGAAACGGGCGGGGGCGCGCCCCAGACGCAGCGAGATCCAGCTCATCAGGCGAAGCATGGCCCGATTGCTGCGCTCGGGGCGGGCGGCCCATTCCGCCTGTTGCGGGATTCCCGGTGCGTTCATGCCGCGGCCTGCCGCGAAAAGACAAGGCTGCCGCTTGCCGCGCCGCGCTCGTCGCCATGGACATCGAAACAGCGGATCTCGAAACGGAAGCTGCCCGCCGGCGACTCGGTCGCGTGAAGGACCAGGGCTTCGCCGGGCCGGACCGGGCTGAGGAACTTCGCCGACTTGATCTGCCCCGCCATCGTCTGCAGGCCCTGCCGTTCCGCCAGGGCCTGCAGCGCCGCGTCGAGCAGCACGACGCCGGGAAGGATCGGCCGGCCGGGAAAATGCCCGGCGTAGGCCGGGTGGTCGGCGGCAATGGACAGGGGAATGGCCTGTTCGCTCATGCCGTCATCCCGGCCGCGGCCTGCAGGGATGCCAGCATATCCCGGGCGGTCTGGCTGGTGAGCTTGCCGGTGGCGTTGCGCGGCAGGGCGTCGACGAGCAGCAGGGGGCGCGGCAGAAAGACCGGGTCGATGCGATCGCGCAGCGCCTGGGTCAGATCGGCCGTGGTGAGACCGGGGGCGACCACCAGGGCGGCGAGGCGGCCGATGCAGTCCGGGCTGTCCTCGCGGGGCAGCAGGAAGACGCCGTCCCGCACCCCTGGGATGGCGTTCAACTGATGGTTGAGGTAGGCCAGCGAGGTGCGCTTGCCGGCGATGTTGACCAGGTCGGCATGGCGGCCATGCAGCAGGAAAGTGGTCGACACATGACCGTCGCCGCTGCCTTCGCCAGCGAGTTCGATGACATCGGAGAGGCGGGTCGGGCTGTCGATGTGCCCGCCCTCGGCCCACAGCATCTCCCCATCGCGGCGCAGCCGAACGCCCGGCAGGGTCCGCCATTCGGCGCCGGCCGCGGTGCGCCGCGAGGCGAGCTGCCCGGTCTCGGTACAGCCGTAGATTTCGTGAAGTGGTGCGCCAAAACGGGATTCGGCCTCATTGGCCAGACCCTGCGACAGCGGCGCGGTGGCCGAAAGAATCTGGTCGGCAGCCGGCAGCGTTGCCTGATCCGCAAGCAGGGCGCGCAGGTGGTAGGGCGTGGTGACCAGCAGGCGCGGGCGCGGCAATTCCTCCAGGGCGGCGCAGATGTCCGCCGGGTAGAACGGGCGGCCGGAATGCATTGCGGCGCCGCTCTGCAGCGGCATCAGGACGGTGGATTCCAGGCCGTACATGTGCTGCGGCGGAACGGTTCCGAGAACGGCGTGGCCGGCAGCGACGCCCAGGCGTTCCGCTTCCCCCTGCACGTTGCGTACCAGGCTGCCCCAGCGCTTGACATGGGGCGCCGGCGTTCCGGTGGAGCCGGAGGTGAAAACCTGGGCGATGATCTGCCCGCAATCGATGTCCGGGCAACCGGGACGGGAGCCGGCTGCCGGGCCGACCGCAAGCGGCGGCATCGGTTCGGGATAGCGGAAGGTGGGAAGGTCGACGCCGCCCCTCCCGGCGCCCTGATCGGCGATGCAGAAGACATCCGGGGCGATGCGCTGCATCTGCCGGACCATCTCCGGGGTGTGGGTGGAGGGCAGCAGGCTGATCCGGCCGCTGACGATGCAGGCCGCCAGGGCGACGGTGAAGCGGTAGCGGTCGGCGCACAGGTTGAGCACATGCCGCCCCGGCGGCAACTGGCCGGCAACGTGCCCGACCTCGTCCAGAAACTGCCTGACGCTGACCGGCGTGCCGCCGCGCCAGGCCATGACGGCATCGGGACTGCGATGGGCGATGAGCGGCAGGGACGGCATCGAGGGCGGCAGGCAGCCTAACGGATATCGGGGGAGGCGCCCGGGCGTGCGGCCGGGGTTTTCCAATAGGCAAGCACGCCGTCCATGATGCTGTGATTTTCCTGGTGCGGCAGTTTGCGCCGGCGAACCCCGTATTCGACGGCGAACATCAGCAGAACCAGCGGGAAGGAGAGGAAATTGGCGAACACCGACCAGGCCTCGATGCTGGCAAAGAAGAACAGGACGCAGGAAACCGAACTGATCGCCAGGAAAAACAGCACCCACGCCAGCGTCACCTGCCGCGAATAACGGGCCTCCTCCGGGCTGAGGCTGCCGTGCACTATTTCGGCGAAGCGGGTGCACAGGGGCTGCCGCCCGCGCGACAGCGTGACGCCGAACCCGGCGGCCAACATGGCATAGGTGCCGGCGTGCTGAAGGAAATAGACCCAGCTGAAATTCCGTTCCAGCGCGTCCCAGAACCCCCACAGCGATACGCCCGCGGCGGCGCACACGAGCAGCATCGTCCGCCGCATCGGTGAACGCCAGCTCAGCCAGAGCAGGATGGCCAGGGCAGGCGCCAGGGAAACGGCGACCCCCAGCGACGGAAACGTGGTCGCCGCCGAGGTGGCGGTGCTGTAATGGGCCAGCACAGGATAAGCGATGGCCCCGGCAGCGATGGCGACCCAGCGGATCGCGCGTACCAGGGTCGGGGTCATTTTGTTCGGTTTGCAGCGATGTGCCGGGTCAGGCTGGAAAGGGAGCTGAAGATGCCGACGTTGTCGGCGTTGTCCGCGCGCAACTGGAAACCGTAGTGCTTGGAGACAACCAGGGCCACCTCCAGAATGTCGATGGAATCGAGCCCGAGACCCTCGCCGTAAAGGGGGGCCTCGGGCTGGATTTCTTCCGGGCCGATATCGAGATTGAGAGCGGACACGATCAGGCCGGCGACCTCGTTGTTTAATTCCATGCTTGCTTCGGACATGACGGCTTCATAAAAATAATGGTTGGAGCAACCCGGCAAACAGCATCGGGCTGACGCATATTATATTCGGTTAAGCGGCCCGGCCGATGCTCCGCTCATTCCGGATCGCGGTACACCATGCGGGCATGGGTGGCCGGGCCGGCGGCGATCTCCTCCTTGCCGGAATCGAACCATCCGGCCTGGGCATTCGCGCCTCCCGGCGCTTCCGCGAGCAAGGCAAGCAGGACTTTGAATCTGTTGGGATTTTTTATCGGGCGCTTCATGGCGGGGCCGCGTTGCGAATCCGGGCAGGCTACCGCAAACCCCGGCCTTTTCCAACACGGTATCGGCTCGACCGGAGGGACTTGACCGGGGGGATGGAAAAAAGCCGGTAGCCTTGTTACAATCCGCGTTTTTCCCCGTTCTTGGAAGCCATCTTCACATGCCCCACGTCAAAATCAAAGAAAACGAGCCGTTCGATGTCGCCCTGCGCCGTTTCAAGCGCTCCATTGAAAAAGTGGGTCTCCTGACCGAACTGCGCGCCCGCACCTTCTACGAGAAGCCCACCGCCGAGCGCAAGCGCAAGCTCGCCGCCGCGGTCAAGCGCCAGAGCAAGCGTCTGCGCGGCCAGCAACTCCCGCCCAAGATGTATTGATTCTGCGCCACACAGAATCGCGTCCCGCCATGTCGCTCAAGGAACGCATCACTGAGGACATGAAAACGGCCATGCGTGGCCGCGCCGATCCGGACGAGGCGCAACGCGCCAGGGAAGCGGTTCGCCTCGGCGCCATTCGCCTGCTGCTGGCTGCGGTCAAGCAGAAAGAAGTCGACGAACGCACCGAACTGGATGATGCGACCGTCAGCAGCATCGTCGAAAAACTCATCAAGCAGCGCAAGGACTCGATCAGCCAGTTCCAGGCTGCCGGCCGGGACGACCTGGTGGCGGCGGAGCAGGCCGAACTCGTCGTGTTGCAGGCCTATCTTCCCGAGCAGCTTTCCGCAGCCGAGGTCGAAGCCGCGGTCGCAGCGGCGATTGCCGAATCCGGCGCATCGAGTGCAAAGGATATGGGCAAGGTGATGGGCCTTTTGAAGGCCCGCCTCGCCGGCCGCGCCGACATGGGGCAGGTTTCCGCGCTGATCAAAGCCCGCCTGGCTGGCTGATTCGCTCCAACTGCCCGGCAAGCCTGCCCGGGTTTATCATGCTGCAACCATGATCCCGCGCGATTTCATCGACACCCTGCTCGCCCGCGTCGACATCGTCGATATCGTCGACCGTCGCGTGCCGCTGAAAAAAGCCGGGCAGAACTACCAGGCCTGCTGTCCCTTCCATAGCGAAAAAACCCCCTCGTTCACGGTCAGCCCGACCAAGCAGTTCTACCACTGCTTCGGCTGCGGCGCCCACGGAACCGCGCTCGGCTTCCTGATGGAATACGAGCATATGGGCTTTCCCGACGCGGTGGCCGCGCTGGCGCAGGACGTCGGCCTGCCGGTGCCGGAATCCGGCGAACCCGACCGCCCCAAGCCGCCCCCCGCGCTGTGGGACGCGCTGGAGCAGGCCGCGCAGTTCTACCGGCAGCAGCTCAAGCAGACGCCGCGCGCCATCGACTATCTGAAACAGCGCGGGCTGACCGGCGCCATCGCCGCCCGCTACGGCATCGGCTACGCACCCGAGGGCTG
>JAUPLV010000263.1 GCA_030836725.1 Pseudomonadota bacterium
CACGGCAGCTTGTCGAAAAGGTGTTCGACCCATACATGGCCGTCGGCGGCATTGAAGGTAAAGGAAAACACCGTCGAGCCGATCAGGATGAACAGTACGAAGCAGGAAAGCCGGGCCGTGTTGTCGAGCGCCTCCTTCAGGAGCGGCAGGGCCAGACGGCGGCGCGCCAGCGCCATGATCAGCGCGCCGAGCGCGCCCATCGCGCCACCCTCCGTCGGCGTCGCGACTCCGAGGAAGATGGTTCCCAGCACCAGGAAGATCAGCACCAGCGGAGGGATCAGCACAAAGGTGACCCGCTCGGTCAGCTGCGACAGCAGGCCCAGCTTGAGCGTGCGGTTGGCCAGCGCGAGCAACAGGGCGAAGAAGGCGCAGATCGTCAGCGTCAGCACCACCCGCTCGTCGGTCGGCGCCGGGCCATCACGCTCCATCAGGGGATTGATCAACGTGTCGTGCATCTGCAGCCAGATGACCGCCACCAGGATCGAAACGCCCAGCAAGGCCAGTAGCGAGCGATATCCGCCCGAACCGTCGGCCTCGCGATAGATGCGGGCATCCAGCGGCAGGGCCGGCACCCAGGCAGGCTTGACGATGGCAACCACGACGATGAACAGCACGTACAGGCCGATCAGCATCATGGCGGGAATCATCGCGCCGGCGTACATGTCGCCCACCGAACGGCCCAACTGGTCGGCCATGACGATCAGCACCAGCGAAGGGGGCACCGCCTGCGCCAGCGTCCCGGAAGCCGTGATCGTTCCCGCGGCGATCGTGCGGTTGTAGCCATAGCGCAGCATGATCGGCAACGAAATCAGGCCCATCGCGATCACCGACGCGGCCACCACGCCGGTAGTCGCCGCCAGCAGTGCGCCGACGAGGATGACCGCCAGCGCCAGACCGCCACGCACCGGGCCGAACACCTGGCCGACGGTTTCCAGCAGATCCTCGGCCATGCCGCTTTTCTGCAGGACGATGCCCATGAAGGTGAAGAAGGGGATCGCCAGCAGCGTTTCGTTCTGCATGATGCCGAACACGCGCAGAGGCAGCGCGTGGAACAGCATCGGCGGAAACAGGCCGGCTTCCATGCCGAGCGTGCCAAATAGCAGGCCGGTGGCCGCCAGCGCGAACGCAACCGGGAAGCCGGTGACGAGGAAGAGGATCAGACCCAGGAACATCAGGGGCACGAAGTTGGCGACGAAGAATGCGGTCACCGCAGTTCCTCCTTCGCATGCGCCGCGTGTTCCTCGATCTCGTAGGTGATGTCATCCTCGCCGCCGTGCGCATGGTGGGCCAGCGGGTCGGGAATCAGGCCGCGCAGGAAGGCGGCCCGCTTGATCAGTTCGGAGCAGGCCTGGACGAGCAGGAGCGCGAAGCCCGCCGGCACCAGCAGATAAGCGGGCCAGCGAATCAGGCCGCCGGCGTTCTGCGACATCTCGCCGCTGGTCCAAGCATTGGCGAACAGCGGCCAGGACAGGTTGATGAAGATGACGCACAACGGAACCAGGAACAGCAACATGCCGGCGATGTCGATCCAGTTGCGCGTGCGTGCGGAAAAGTGGTTGGACAGGAAGTCGATGCGCACGTGCGCGTTCTTCAGGAAGGTGTAGCCGGCGCCCAGCAGGAAAACCGCCGAGAACAGGTACCACTGCACTTCCAGAAGGGCGTTCGAACTGGCCTGGAACGCCTTGCGCACGATCGCGTTGCCCGCCGAGATCAGGATGGCGACCAGCACGAGCCAGTAGATCAGGCTGCCGACCCGCTCGCTCATGGCATCGATCAGACGGGACAGCTTGAGCAATCCCTGCATGAAGGTTCCCTCCCCGGATGTAGTGCGGACGCTTTGACAAAACCCGCGTCCCGCAGGCTTAATGCGCACGAGTTTAACCAGAAACCGCGCCCGGCTCGCAGGATTCAGCCCATTCCCCATCGTGATCACGCGTCTTTGCATCGTCCGCCACGGCGAAACGGACTGGAACGCCGGCAGGCGCATCCAGGGACAGATCGACGTGCCGCTCTCCGCCGTCGGCCATGCCCAGGCGCGTGCGACCGGCAACGCCCTCGGCGACGAGGGCTTCGCCGCGCTCTACAGCAGCGACCTGATCCGTGCGCGGCAGACTGCCGAGGCCCTGGCCCACCTCGCCCACCGGCCCCTGCAACTGCACGCCGGGCTGCGCGAGCGCCACTACGGCGCATTCCAGGGCCTGACCTACGCGGAGGCGGAAACTCGCCATCCGGCCGACTACGCCCGCCACAAGGCGCGCGATGTGCGCTTCGCGCCTGCCGGCGGCGAAAGCCTGCTCGGCTTCTCGGCCCGGTTGGCCGACACCTTCGATGAAATCCTGCGGCGTCACGCGGGGACTTCGGTGGCGGTATTCACCCACGGCGGCGTGCTCGACATCCTCTACCGCCAAGCCACGCAGCGGCCGCTCGACACACCGCGCGATTTCGTCATTCCGAATTGCGGCATCAACTGGTTTGAAGTGGCGAACGGCTGCTGGACGCTGCTCTCCTGGGCCGAACGCGAACATCTCGACAGGACACGCGACGAACTCTAGCAGCCTGCTAGAATCCCGGCTTTTCCACCCATTCACGGGCTAATGCCATGTTTTCCAAACAGAATACCCTCGCCAAAGCCGACCCCGAACTGTTCGCTGCCATCGAAAGCGAGAACCGTCGCCAGGAGGAACACATCGAGCTGATCGCATCGGAAAACTACGTTTCGTGGGCGGTCATGGAAGCCCAGGGCTCCCAGCTCACCAACAAGTACGCCGAGGGCTATCCCGGCAAG
>JAUPLV010000105.1 GCA_030836725.1 Pseudomonadota bacterium
GGGATGTGGGTCGGCACGTTTCATGGACTGGCCAACCGGCTGCTGCGCACGCACTGGCGCGAGGCGGGGCTGCCGCAGTCGTTCCAGATCCTGGATTCCGCCGACCAGCTGTCGGCGATCAAGCGGCTGATGAAGGCGCTGAACGTCGACACAGAGAAATACGAGCCGAAGAAGGTGCAGGGCTTCATCAACGGCCACAAGGAAGCCGGGCGGCGCGCGCGCGATGCCGAGGCGTTCGACGAATACTCGATGCGGATGGCCGAGCTGTACGAGGCCTACGACGCGCAATGCCAGCGCGAGGGGGTGGCGGATTTTCCAGAGCTGCTGCTGCGCTCCTACGAGCTGCTGTACCGCAACGAGCCGCTGCGCCAGCATTACCAGGATCGCTTCAGGCACATCCTGGTCGACGAGTTTCAGGACACCAACACGCTGCAGTACCGCTGGCTGAAACTGTTCGCCGGGCCGCACGCGGCGCTGTTCGCGGTCGGCGACGACGATCAGTCGATCTACGCCTTTCGCGGCGCCAACACCGCCAACATGGCCGAGTTCGAGCGCGAGTTCGCGCACGGCAACGTCATCAAGCTGGAGCAGAACTACCGCAGCCACGGCAACATTCTCACCGCCGCCAATACGCTGATTTCGCAGAACGCGCACCGCCTGGGCAAGAACCTGTGGACGGCGGAAGGCGAAGGCGAGCCGATCCGCATTTTCGAGGCCTATTCCGACCGGGACGAGGCGAGCTTCGTGGTCGACGAAGTCAAAACCCTCAACCGCGAAGGCGTGAATCTGTCCGACATGGCGCTGCTGTACCGCTCCAACGCGCAGTCGCGGGTGCTGGAGCACGCGCTGTTTTCCGCCGGCGTGCCGTATCGCGTCTACGGCGGGCTGCGCTTTTTCGAACGGCAGGAGATCAAGCATGCGCTGGCCTACCTGCGCCTGCTGACCAACCCGGAAGACGACGGCGCCTTTCTGCGGGTGGTGAACTTTCCGACCCGCGGCATCGGCGCGCGGACGCTGGAGCTGCTGGCCGAAACCGCCGCGCGCTCGGGAACGAGCCTGTGGCAGGCCGCCTGCACCGGCAGCGGCAAGATAGCCGGGTTCGCCAGGCTGATCGAGGAGATCAAGCAGGCCACCGCCGATCTGCCGCTGCCCGAGGCCATCGACCACGTGATCGAGTCCAGCGGGCTGGCGGATTATTACCGCGCCGACAAGGAAGGCGCCGACCGGCTGGAAAACCTCAACGAACTGATCAACGCCGCAACGCTGTTTTCGGAGGAATCGGAAGAAAACACCCTCGATGCGTTTCTCGCGCACGCCGCGCTGGAGGCGGGCGAGCACCAGGCCGGCGCCGGCCACGACGCGCTGCAGCTGATGACCGTGCACGCCGCCAAGGGGCTGGAGTTCCACGCCGTGTTCATCACCGGGCTGGAGGAAAGCCTGTTCCCGCACGAGCAGCGCGCATACGACTCCACACGCGCTTCAGCGCGTAGTGGATCGGAGTCCTTTAGGGCGCACGAGGAAAGCGGGCTGGAAGAAGAACGCCGGCTGATGTACGTGGCGATCACCCGTGCGCGGCGGCGGCTGTACCTGTCGCACGCGCAGTCGCGGATGCTGCACGGCCAGGTTCGCTATGGCCTGCCGTCGCGCTTCCTGGGCGAACTGCCGGAACAGGTGCTGCTGCACCTGAACCGCCGCAGCGAACCCGGTCATGCACCGGCCAGCGCGCCGCCCCCGCGCGCGCCCCAGTCAGGCAACGACACCGGCTACCACGTCGGCCAAAGCGTCGCCCACGCCAAGTTCGGAACCGGCATCATCATCGACTTCGAAGGGCGCGGCCCCGACGCGCGGGTGCAGGTGAAATTCCGCGACGCCGGGACGAAGTGGCTGGCGCTGGCCTACGCCAAGCTGTCGGCGGCCTGAACCGGTCACCAGGAATCGCGGGTTGATTCGACATGCCGCCATTGCGCGCCTGAACGCAATGGCGAATCAACCGGGGTTTTCATCGGGCGGTTTGCGGGCACCTGACGAAAATCAGGGATCAATCAAAATCTTTTGAAATGGACACCACGTTGTCCGTCGCGGGCGCGGACTCATCCGCCCATACCGCGAAAATTGCCTGATACGAGGCGTACGAGGATCCGAACAGCACCGGCATCGCCACCAGCATGCCGAGCAGCATCGGCACCAGCATGGCAAGAAACAGCACCGTGCCGAGCGCCAGTCCGTTGACCAGCATGGCCGGCCAGTTCCTGGCGACGGCCTTGAGACTGACGCCGAGCGCGGTGACCGGCCGGGCGCCGCCGAACAGGATCAGCGCGGGGGCGAACCAGGTGGCCATGATCAGCGGGGTGAACAGCACCAGCCCGGTGAGCAGCGCCGGCATGATCTGGTTCAGGATCGCCTGCATTTCCGCCGGGTCTTTTTGCGACTGCGCCGCCGTCATCATCGCCTGCGGATCGAAGCCCATGCCGAGCATGATTTTTCCGATCAGCAGGGTGCCGAGCAACTGCACCGCGCCTATCGTCATGAGAGGAATCGCCGGCCCCTGGACGCCAGCCAGAAAATTCGGCAATTCGAGTTCGTTGCCGTCGTCGAGCGCGCGATACGCCGCCATGAAGCCGGCCACCATCAACGGTGAAGCCAGTTCCGACAATGAGCCGCCGACCACGGGAATCAGGCCGAGCGCCATCACCGTGCCGAACAACATGGCAAACGCGGCGGACAGCAACAGCGGGCTTTTGCGGTACAGCCCGAAGCCCTGAACCACCCACTGCCAGCCCTGGCTGGCTGCGACCTTGCGCGGAATTTCCTGATTGGTTTGCGTATTCATGCGGCGGATTTTACCCGCCGCCCCGGCTGAAAAGGCTCAGAATTCCTTCACCACCCACATCGGCGGCCGCAACCCGGAATCGAGGCTGTCCTGCCGCGCAAACTGGCCGTCGCCTTTCTGGTCGATGAGGTAATACGGCTTGCCGGCCCTGGGGATGACTTTCAGCATGTAGAGCTTGCCGTTGGCGCGGTATTCAACGACGCGTCCCTGGGCGCTCGGCTTGATCGTCACCGGCGGCACATCGTCGGGGCCGGGCGCGCCATCGGGAACCGGCTGCAGTTCGGGCGGGCTGTCGGACGGCGCGGCGGCGACGGCAAGGCCGCTCAGCATCAGGGTCAGCAATAAAAAGGCGGGATGGCGCATGGCAAACTCCAGTGGGCGAATGTTTTTAATCTAGGCGAGAGAAGCGACGAATGCTTACAGATTGAGCTGGATTTCCCGCTCGGCCTGCGATGGCATGAAGCCGCGTTTTTCGTAATGGCTGAAGATGGCCTCGATCACGTCCTCCGGCTTGTCGATGATTCGCAGGAGGTCGACGTCCTCGGGCGAAATCATGCCGTCATCGACCATCCGGGTTTTCACCCACTCGGCCAGTCCCGCCCAGTAGGCCGAACCGACCAGAATGATGGGGATGACCGGGATTTTCTTGGTCTGCACCAGGGTGAGCGCCTCGAACAGCTCATCCAGCGTCCCGAAGCCTCCGGGCATGACGACGTAAGCCGCGGCAAATTTGACGAACATGACCTTGCGCGCGAAAAAATGGCGGAAGGACTGGCTGATGTCCTGGTAGGGGTTGGCGCTCTGCTCGAACGGAAGCTGGATGTTGAGCCCCACGCTGGGCGACTTTCCGAAATACGCGCCCTTGTTGGCGGCTTCCATGATGCCGGGGCCGCCGCCGGAAATGACCGAGAACCCGGCGTCGGACAGCTTGCGCGCGATGTCCTCGGTGAGCAGGTAGTTCGCATGCTCGGGCGGCGTGCGCGCGCTGCCGAAAATCGACACCGCGGGGCGGATGGACGCCAGCCGTTCGGTCGCCTCGACGAACTCTGCCATAATCCCCAGCATCCGCCACGACTCGCGCGCCGAATAATCGATCTCGGCGGCCCGCCCCGGGTCGGCTGCGGCAGGCAATTTATCAAAGTGCATTTTCGAGCGCCTCGTGAACGATTCTTCCAATGTAAGCCGCCCTTCAAAAACCCTGCTGCTGGTGGACGGCTCGTCCTATCTTTATCGCGCGTTTCATGCGCTGCCCGACCTGCGCAACACGGCGGGCGAGCCGACCAATGCGATCAAGGGCGTGCTCTCGATGCTGCGCCGGCTGCAGAAGGATTATGCGGCCGATTATATCGCCTGCGTGTTCGACGCGAAGGGCAAGACCTTCCGCGACGAGCTCTATCCCGCCTACAAGGAACATCGCCCGCCGATGCCGGACGACCTGCGCTGCCAGATCGAGCCGCTGCACCAGGTGATCCGCGCCGAGGGCTGGCCGCTGGTCGTCATCGACGGCGTCGAGGCCGACGACGTGATCGGCACGCTGGTGGAACACGCCACGCGGCAGGGCATCCGCAGCATCGTTTCCACCGGCGACAAGGACATGGCGCAGCTGGTCGACGGCCATGTGACGCTGGTCAACACCATGAGCGAGGAAACGCTCGACGAGGCCGGGGTGGCCGCCAAGTTCGGCGTGCCGCCGGAACGCATCGTCGACTACCTCTCGCTGATCGGCGATACGGTCGACAACGTGCCCGGCGTCGCCAAGGTGGGGCCGAAAACCGCCGTCAAATGGCTGGCCGAATACGGCACCCTCGACAACCTGCTGGCGCATGCGGATGAGGTCAAGGGCGTGGTCGGCGACAACCTGCGCGCCGCCCGCGACTGGCTGCCGCAGGCGCGCGTGCTGATCACCATCAAGACCGATGTGGCGCTGCCATTCGATTTCAACTCCCTGACCCTGCAGCCGAAAAACACGGCGGAACTGCGCGCGCTGTTCGAGCGCTACGAATTCCGCGCCTGGCTGCGCGAACTCGATGACGCCGCCACCGGCCTGCCCGCCGTCCCGGAACAGGATTGCAGCGGCGACCACCGCACCCATTACGAAACGATCCTGACCGAGGCCCAACTCGACGCCTGGATCGATGAACTCCGGGCGGCGCCCGCGTTCGCGCTGGACACCGAAACCACCAGCCTCAACGCCATGCAGGCCGAGCTGGTCGGCATCTCGTTCGCCGCCGCCCACGGCAAGGCGGCCTACGTGCCGCTGGCGCACCACTATGCCGGCGCGCCCGCGCAGCTGGACCGCGACGCCGTGCTGGCGAAACTGAAGCCGTTGCTGGAAAACCCCGAGCCCAGAATCGTCGGCCAGCATCTCAAGTACGACCGCCACATCTTCGCCAACTATGGCATCGCGCTTGGGGGGATCGAACGCAGCGGCGTGATCGACGACACGCTGCTGCAGTCCTACGTGCTCGAAGCGCACCAGTCGCACGAACTCGGCAACCTGGCGTCGCGCCATCTGGGGCTCGCGACGATCAGCTACGACGACGTCACCGGAAAGGGCGCGTCGCGCATCGGCTTCGAGCAGGTCGCGATCGAGCGTGCCAGCGAATATGCAGCGGAGGACGCCGACGTCACGCTGCGCGTGCGCGATGCGCTGGCACCGCAGATCGACGGCTCCGAAAAACTGGCCTTTGTGTATCGCCAAATCGAACTGCCCGTGGCCGACATACTATTCCGCATGGAGCGCACCGGCGTGCTGCTGGATCGTAATTTACTGGCGGTGCAAAGCGGCGAGCTCGGCCGCAAGATGCTGGACCTGGAACAGCGCGCCTACCAGGAAGCCGGGCAGCCGTTCAACCTCGGCTCGCCCAAGCAGATCGGCGACATTCTCTTTACGCAAAAGGGCCTGCCGGTGGTCAAGAAAACGCCCGGCGGCGCGCCGTCCACCGACGAGGAAACGCTGGAGCAACTGGCGCTCGACCACCCCATCGCGCGCGCGATCCTCGACTACCGCGGGATGGCCAAGCTGAAGTCGACCTACACCGACAAGCTGCCGCAGATGGTGCACCCGCACACCGGTCGCCTGCATACCAGCTATTCGCAGGCGACCGCGGTGACCGGGCGGCTGTCCAGCTCCGAGCCCAACCTGCAGAACATCCCCGCGCGCACCGCCGAGGGCCGCCGCATCCGCGAGGCCTTCATCGCACCGCCCGGACATGTATTGGTGTCGGCCGACTATTCGCAGATCGAATTGCGCATCATGGCGCACCTGTCGGACGACGCCGGCCTGTTGAAGGCGTTTGCCGAGGACCGCGACATCCACACCGCCACCGCCGCCGAAGTGTTCGGCGTGCCGCTGGCCGAGGTGAGCAACGATCAGCGGCGCATGGCCAAGGTCATCAACTTCGGCCTGATCTACGGCATGTCGGCCTTCGGCCTGGCCAGCCAGCTCAACCTGGAACGCGCCGCCGCGCAGGCCTACATCGACCGCTACTTCGCGCGCTACCCCGGCGTCGCCGACTACATGCAGCGCACACGCGAGGCCGCGCGCAGCCAGGGCTACGTCGAGACCGTGTTCGGACGCCGCCTGTACCTGCCCGAGATCAACGCCAGGAATCCGCAGCGCCGCCAGGGCGCCGAGCGCGCCGCCATCAACGCGCCGATGCAGGGCACCGCCGCCGATCTCATCAAGCTGGCGATGATCGCGGTACAGGGCTGGCTGGACACGGAAAAGCTGGAAAGCCGCCTGCTGCTGCAGGTGCACGACGAACTCATCCTCGAAGTGCCCGAACGCGAACTCGACCGCGTCCGCGCCGAACTGCCGGGACACATGTGCAACGTCGCCGAACTCAAGGTGCCGCTACGGGTGGGCGTGGGGTCCGGCAGCAACTGGGAAGCGGCGCACTGATCCCCGGCCCCCGCCGCCGACCAGCAGGGGCTTCCGGTTTCAGCCCCCCTTGTAGGAGCGGGTTTACCCGCGATTGACGCACGTATCGCGGGTAAACCCGCTCCTACAAGAGACGCCACCGCCCCGATTCCGCACCCATGCAAGCACCACGGCATCGCGCCGAGGCGGCCCTCCTACGCCCCCCGTCGGCCGCGATAAGCCTTACTTTTTCAGGCTATCGCGAATCTCGCGCAGCAGCATGATGTCTTCCGGCGCCGCGCCGGCAACAACTGGGAAGCGGCGCACTGATCCCCGGCCCCCGCCGCCGACCAGCAGGGGCTTCCGGTTTCAGCCTCCCTTGTAGGAGCGGGTTTACCCGCGATTGACGCACGTATCGCGGGTAAACCCGCTCCTACAAGAGGCGCCACCGCCCCGATTCTCGCACCCATGCAAGCACCACGGCATCGCGCCGAGGCGGCCCTCCTACGGCCCCCCCGTCGGCCGCGATGAGCCTTATTTTTTCAGGCTATCGCGAATCTCGCGCAGCAGCATGATGTCTTCCGGCGACGCGGCGGCAGCAACTGGGAAGCGGCGCACTGATCCCCAGCCCCTGCGGCCGACCAACAGGAGGGCTTCCGGTTTCAGCCCCCCTTGTAGGAGCGGGTTTACCCCCGCTTGACGCACGTTTCGCGGGTGAACCCGCGCCTACAAGACCCCGAT
>JAUPLV010000019.1 GCA_030836725.1 Pseudomonadota bacterium
GGCGAAGAATTCGCGGCGCGGTTCCTCGGTGATGTAGCCGGCGGTGACCGCCACGGTCTTGATGCCGCGCGCGTGGCAGGCGTCGGCGACGTCCATCGCGTATTCGGCGAAGATCACCGGGTCGTTGTAGGTGAAGGCGACGCTCTTGCAGCCTGCCTGCTCCGCCGCTTTGGCGATTTCGTCCGGCATGGCCCGGTCGACCATGGTGTCGGTCTCGCGCGACTTGGAAATATCCCAGTTCTGGCAGAACTTGCAGGCGAGGTTGCAGCCGGCGGTGCCGAAGGAAAACACCGAACTGCCGGGATAGAAGTGGTTGAGCGGCTTCTTCTCGATGGGGTCGACGCAGAAGCCTGACGAGCGGCCGTAGGTGGTGAGCACCATCTTGCCGCCTTCCATCTTGCGCACGAAGCACAGGCCGCGCTGGCCCTCGTGCAGCTTGCAGTAGCGCGGGCACAGGTCGCACTCGATGCGGCCGTCGGGCAGCACGTGCCACCAACGCGCGGGGGTGTGCGATTCGGGAATGCTCATCGTATTTCCTTCCACTTGCTCACGGTGTAACGCGACAGGCGCACGTTTTCGGCCCAGAAATCCATCGGCAGCCCCGCCTTGCGCTTCAGATGGGCCATGAACTCGGCCGGATCGGGAAGCTGTTCCCACACCTGCGGCAGGAAGGTGCTGCGGTAATGGCCGTATTCGAATACCACGCCGTCGATATTCGGCCGCAAGGCCGCCAGCACCGAGGCTTCGTCTTTTTCTGCCAGCGCTTCGCTCGGCGACAGCAGCGACACCTCGACCCGTATTTCGTCGAATTCCGCGCGGGAAACCGGCATGAAGCGCGGATCGTGAAATGCCGCCGCCGCCGCGTTTTCTCGCACATCCATCCCCAGCGGGCGATGCGCCTCCAGGGTGCCGATACAGCCGCGCAACTCGCCCTGCCGGGTCAGGGTGACGAAGCTCGCGCCGGGTTCGGCCAGCCAGTTCGCGTCGGGTTTCGCCAGCCAGTTCGCATCGGTCGCGGATGGCGCCAGGTATCCCAGCCTGGCGCCGATTTCACCACGCGCCAGCTTCAGCAGGGTTGCGCCCTTCCCGGCTTCATCGGGCGGGTCGGCTTCCTGGCTCTGGTCTCGCTCCGGGCAGTCTTCGGGCTGAAAGGCAAAAGCGGCATAGCCGACCACCCGCTCCGGGTCGCCGGCGGTGTCGCTGGAATTGCGAACGTCCAGCGCAACCGGATGCAGGCCGTGCCTGCGCGCCGCCAGCAGCAAGCCATTGACCGGGGTGGCGCCGCAGGCCTGCTCGTGGCTGAGATGCGAATCGAGCGCCAGGATCGCCTCCACGGTGCCGCCGTCGACCTGGCGCGCCAGCGTGTCGGGCAGGAAATGCGACAAGTCGGAACTGATCACGATCAGCGTCTCGTCGCCGCCCCACAGCTTTTCAAGCACCTCGGCGACCTCGGCCGCGGTGGCCTCGCCCACCGCCAGCGGCAGCAGCCTGAAATCGCCCAGCACCGTTTGCAGGAACGGCAGCTGCACCTCCAGCGAATGTTCCATCTGATGCGCCGCCGCACTGCGGACCACCTGCGGCAGGTCCTTCAGCAACTGCATGGCTTCGCGATCCAGCTCCACTTCGCCGAGCGGGGTGGCGAAGCGGTCCGCCTCGGGCAAGGCCAAGCCATGCACATACACGCGATGGGTCGGGCCGAGCAGCACCACCCGGCGAATGCGGTCGCGCAGCGCGCCGAGCAAGGCATAGGCGCTGGCGGCGACCGAACCGGAATAGATATAGCCCGCGTGCGGGACGATCAGCGCCTTCGGCGGGGACGCCGGCTCAGTCGCGCCGGCACTCGCCAGCAGGCCGGCAACGGTACGCTTGAGCTCGACCGGATTGTCCGGGTAGAACATCCCGGCAACAGCGGCAGGTCGGATGGTTGGCATGGCATTTTTTCCTCATTTGACTCAGTCTAGTAAATGAGGAGAAATTGCAGCGAATTCAAGCTCGCGGGAAGAACCCGCTCAAGGAGGCTCCAAGGGGTCAGCGGCTTTCGGCGCGCGCGAACAATCCGCGGATGCGGCCGATCAGGCTCGCCTCCAGTTCCTTGACCGGCGCGTCCACCTTGTGGCGTCGGGCGATCTCCGGGCGGCTCCGTATTTCCCGGGAGCGGTCGATTCCCGACTGGATGCCGCGTACCGTCAACACCCGGCGCATCGGCTTGGGCAGGAAACGGTGCACCTGGCCCTGGTTGATCAGCCCCACCAGCAGCGCCGAGTCCTTGAACGAAGTCAGGACGATGGTGACGACATGGGGTTTGAAGCGCTTGAGCGTCTTGAGGAAGGGCGTCATGTCATCGTCGCCGACCTGGATCTCCGACACCACGATGGACACGTTCTTCTGCTCCAGGATGGCCATGGCCTCGCTCAGGCTGGTGGCCCATTCGAGCGCGAAGGTGCGGGGAAAGCTTTCCTCGATCAGCGCCTTCAACTCGGACGCGGTTTCCGGGCAGTCGTCGATCAGCAGCAGGCTCTGGGCTTCGGCGCCCGGCGACTGCGCGCGGGCCGACTCGGTCGACTGCTCGATGCTCATGGCGATTCCGGCGGCTTCGCCGACGATACCGCGGATTTCGTCGGCATTCCACGGCTTGCTGATGTAGCGGAACACCTCGCCATCGTTGATCGAGCCGATGATCGCCTCGATGTCCGAATAGCCGGTGAGCAGCAGACGCATGGTGTTGGGGGCGATTTCGCGCGCCTGGCGCAGCAGGTCGACGCCGGCCATGACGGGCATGCGCTGGTCGCTGATGAGGGCGTGCACCTTTTCCCGCCTGAGGATTTCCAGCGCCTCGCGGCCGTTGGTGGTCACCAGCACGCGGTAGTTTGCCGCGAACAGCATGCGCAGGGAACGCAGGATGCGCTCCTCGTCGTCGACGAACAGCAGGGTCGGCTTGGTGCTATCGGTTGCGGAATTCATCCCTTCCTCCTCAGTTCAAGACACGCTTCTTGATCGGCAGGCTGACGCAGAACGCCGTCCCCTTGCCCACTTCCGATTTCACCCGGATTTGGCCGCCATGGTCCTTGACGATGCCGAACACGATGGACAGCCCCAGTCCCGTCCCCTCCCCGATCGGCTTGGTGGTGAAGAACGGGTCATAGATCCTGGCGAGGTGCTCCGCCGAAATGCCCTTGCCGCTGTCGCGCACCACCGCATGCACCCACTGCTCGTCGGCCAGGGTCTTGACCACGATTTTCCCGTAGCCATCGATGGCCTGCGCCGCGTTGGTCACCAGGTTGAGGAAGACCTGGTTGATCTGCGATGGCGAGCAGCTCACCTTGGGCAGCGCACCGAAGTCGCGGACCACCTCCGCCTTGTGCTTGATCACGTTCTTGCCGATCGTGAGCGCACTGATCATGCATTCGTTGATGTCGATGTTGTCGACCGCGGCCTGGTCGAGGCGGCTGAAGTTCTTGAGGTTGACGACGATTTCGGAAATCTGACGCAAGCCGTACAAACTGTCGGAGAACAGGCTCTCCATGCTTTCCTGCGGGTACACCTCGGCGAACTCCTCGCGCATGTCCCGCAGCCGGGAGAAATAGCCGCTCAAGTCCGCCTCGCTCGCATCGGGCGAGTTCATCAAGCCGAACAGCGCGTCATAGACGCCATTCAGTTCGCCCCATTTTCCGTACGCATCGCGGACGAGCTCCATGTTGTTCTGCACGTAGCCCAGCGGCGTGTTGATTTCGTGCGCCACCCCCGCGACCATCTGGCCCAGCGACGCCATCTTCTCGGACTGCACCAGCTGGGCCTGCGAGTCCTTCAGTTTTTCGTAGGCCTGTGCCAGCGATGCGTTCTGGCTGACGAGTTGCCGTTCGAGGCCGCGAATCAGGTCGATCACCGAACCCATGCCGTGGTAGCCGTCACCGTCGGTGACGATGAAATCCTCGGTGATGGGAAAGACGATGTTGCGCGTGACGTACTGGCTCGCCTCGGCCATCGACCGGTCGAGCGCGACGACCAGCGGCGTCGGATTCATGAATTCGGAAATGGGCTTGTTGCCCTGCAGTTCGCGTCCGAAGCGCGACATGAAGACCTGCTGCACATGGCTGCGGCTGATGGTGCCGACCGGTCGGCCGTCCTGCACCACCGGGAGCGACAGGAAGCGGTCGTAGCGCGGGTCAAGAAAGATGTCACCGACGTCCAGCACCTTGAAATGCGGCTTCAGTGGCTCTACGGATACACACAGTTCGGAAAGGTTGTTCATTGCTCGATTACTTGTTGTTCGAGCAGATGCTAATCATCGAATGTTGCACACGGATGAACGGCAGCCGGCCCCGTGGTCAGGTTCGGGGTCAGGCCATGGGGAAGCCGCACCGGCGGCGCATCAACTGCCTCCGAAACGCCCCGGCGCGATCGCCCGCATCAAATCGGTCTCCAGCGGCAGCGGCTGGCCGGTCATCAGGTCGGCCAGCGCCTCGCCGAGCAGGCCCGCCCACACCACGCCGCGCGAGGCATAGCCGGCGGCCACGTAGAGTCCCGGTTGCCCGTCGACCGCGCCGACAATCGGCAGCCGGTCCGGCAGGGTGGCGCGCAGCGAGGCACGGCCGCTGACCTGATCGGGCGCAAAACGCTGGCTCGCGCCGGGAAGGATGGCATCGAGGCGGACCAGGTTGGACAGGTCGCTCGCGGCGCGCGGCACGGTATCGTCGTCATCGTGCTCGTAGGTTGCGCCGACCAGCGGGCGGTCGAGACCCGGCGCCACGTAGCCCTCGCGCGCGATCACCCGCGTGATTTCGGGCAAGCAGCCCTGCGGCAACTGGGTGATCTGCCCGCGCACGGTATGCAGCGGCCAGGCCTGAGCGGACGCAAGCTTGAGCGCATCGCGCGCGTTCGCCAGCACCACGGCGTCGGCTTCCGCCAGCACCGCGCCCGCCTCGTCCAGCGCCTGCCAGCCGCGTGCGCCGGCCTGCACGCGCGCCACGGCGCAGCAGGTTTTCAACGCGATCGCCGGGTGATCGAGCCAGGCGCGGCACAGGGTCTCCGGCCTCACCCAGCCGGCCGCCGGATAAAACACGCCGGGGGCGGCGACCGGCCAGTTCGCCAGCTCCCGCGCCTCGTCCAGCTCGACCCAGCGCGCATACCCGGCAGGCGGCATGGTGGCGGCCAGCGCCTGTTGCTGCTTCGCGGCGGCGGCTGCATCCCGGGCGAGATGCAGCACGCCGCAGCGCGACCACTCCAGGCGCTCGCCCAATGCCGGCCACGCACGCAGGTCGTGCAGGAACGCCGCGCGGGTGAGCCGGCTGGCGCGGTTGTCGTCGCTCGAAACCAGCGGGCGGAACACCCCCACGGGGTTGCCCGACGCGGCCTGCGCCGGCGCATCGGCACGCTCCAGCAACGTAACCTTCAAGCCGCGGCATGCCAGCGCATGCGCCGTGGCCGCGCCCGCGACACCGGCGCCGACGACAAGAACATGCCGCGGCAGGACGGGTTCGGCCGGGTTCGGCGTAGCGGCAAAACGCGCCGCCAGGCAATGCCGCTTGCGGCCATAGCCCGCACGCTTTTCGCAGGCGAACCCGGCGCGGCCCAGGCCATCGCGCACCGCCGCCATCACGGTGTAGGTCGCCGCGACCGCGCCGGGCCGAGCCAGCCGCGCCAGTTCCTCGAACAGCCGCGGCTGCCACATGTCGGCATTGCGGTCGGGGGCGAAGCCATCCAGATAAAAGGCGTCCACCTCGGCCGTCACGTGCCGCAGGCAGTCGAGCGCATCGCCCAGCATCAGGGTGAGCAGCACCCGGCCGCCATCGAGCGCGATGCGGTGAAAGCCCGGCACCAGGTCCGGCCAGTTCGCCCGCAGTTCATCCGACAGTTCGGAAAACTCCGGCCACGACGCATGCATTCGCGCCAGATCCAGCGCACTGAACGGATGCTTTTCGACCGACAGGAAATGCAGCCGCGCAGGGCGCCCAGGATCCGCGCGCCACGCGGCCCAGGTCGCCAGAAAGTTCAGCCCGGCGCCGAAACCGGTTTCCAGGACGACGAAATTCGCACGGCCGGCCCAGTTGTCCGGCAATCCGCACCCCCGCAGGAACACGTGACGCGCCTGCCCGACGCCGCCGTCGGCGGAATGATAGATATCGCCGTAAGTGACGGAATACGGGACGCCGTCCTTGAAATCGAGTCTGGCGGGAACGATGGTTTTCAGCATGGTCGAATGTTACATTGAGCCAGTTCACTGCCGCCCCGACAAATCATGCTCAAACCGAAAACCTGGCTGCGTCTTCTTGTCGCCGTATCGATAGGCGCCGCGCTGGCCTATGCCGGCTGGCGCTTTACCCGGCCGCAGCCCCCCGAGGTCGAACTCGCGACGATCGAACGCGGGATGGTGGAAGCCACCGTGGTCAACACCCGCGCCGGCACGGTCAAGGCCTGCCGCCGCGCCAAGCTGTCCCCGGTGGCGGGCGGCCAGATCGTCAAGCTGTGGGTGAAGGAAGGCGACCGCGTCAAGGCGGGACAGCCGCTGCTGGAACTGTGGAGCCGCGACCTCGCCGCGCAGCGCGAACTCGCCGCCCGCCAGCTGGCCACCAGCGAGGATCGCCGCCGCGAAGCCTGCATCGTGGCCGACAACGCGCATCGGAACGCCGAGCGCACCGGGCAGCTTGCCGCGCGGGGCTTCGTCAGCCCGCAGCGTACCGAGGACGCGCGCGCCGAAGCGCGTGCCCGCCAGGCCGGCTGCGATGCCCTCGCCGCCGACGTCAAGCGGGCGCAGGCACAGATCGACGTCACTCTGGCCGGACTGGAACGCACCACGCTGACCGCCCCGTTTGCCGGAATCGTGGCGCGCGTCACCGGCGAGGTCGGCGAGTTCACCACACCCTCGCCGCCCGGCATCCCGACTCCACCCGCGGTCGACCTGATCGACGACACCTGCCTCTACGTGAGCGCGCCGATGGACGAAGTCGACGCGCCAAGGCTGGCGCCCGGCCAGGCTGCGCGCATCAGCCTCGACGCCCTGCCCGGCCAGACCTTTCCCGGCCGCGTGCGACGCATCGCCCCCTACATCACCGAGGTCGAAAAACAGGCGCGAACGGTCGATGTCGAGGTCGATTTCGATGCGCCGCCTCGACAAATCCTGCTGGTCGGCTACAGCGCCGATGTCGAAGCCATCATCGAACAGCGCGCCGACGTGCTGCGCGTGCCCACCCAGGCGATTCAGCAGGACGGAACGGTGCTGGTGCTGGGCAAGGACGACACGCTGGAAACACGCAGCCTGAAAACCGGGCTGTCCAACTGGGCGTTCACGGAAATCGCCGGCGGCCTCGATGCGGGAGAGCGGGTGCTGCTGTCCTTCGACGACGAAAAGGTGAAGGCCGGCGTGAAAGTCAAAGCCAGAACCGCCCCATGATCCGCCTCGCCGAAATCACCCGCGTGTTCCGCATGGGCGACCAGGAAGTGCGCGCGCTCAACCGCATCAGCATCGACATCGCGTCGGGCGAATACGTCTCCATCATGGGCCCGTCCGGTTCCGGCAAGTCCACCCTGCTGAACGTCATCGGCCTGCTCGACCGCCCCGACGGCGGGCGCTACGAACTGGACGGCGCCGACGTGACCGACCTTTCCGAGAACGAGCGGGCGCGCGTGCGCCGCGAGAAAATCGGCTTCGTGTTCCAGTCGTTTCACCTGGTGCCGCGCCTCACCGCGGCGGAGAACATCGAGCTGCCGCTGATCCTGGAAGGACTCGCTCCGGCCGAACGCAAGGCACGGGTCGACGCCGCGCTCGACGCCTTCGATCTGCGCGACCGCGCGAGCCATCGCCCGGCCGAACTCTCCGGCGGCCAGCGCCAGCGCGTGGCCATCGCGCGCGCCACCATCCTGCGCCCGACCGCCCTGCTGGCCGACGAGCCGACCGGCAACCTCGACCACCGCATCGGCGCCGAAGTGATGGCGCTGCTGGAAGGCCTGCACCATGCCGGCGCCACGCTGATCGTCGTCACCCACGACCGCGAGCTGGGGGCGCGCGCGCATCGCCACATTGCGATGCGCGATGGCGAGATCGTGGGGGACGAGAAATGAAGTCCCGCCGGAGTACAGTCCCCTAACAGGCGCGCATGGCTGCATCGTTAATACTGAATCAGTAAACGAGAAAAGAACATGAATCCACTTATTGACCAAGGTATCGCCAAGAACCGTCTCCACATCCCATTACCAGACGCAACAATCCAGCGCCATATCGTGGAGGAAATTGAAAATCGACGGACTGACGCGAGAAAGCTACGCGTCAAAGCCGAAGCCGAACTCGAAACCGCCAAGCGCCGCATCGAGGCGATGCTCTTGGGAGAAACCGCATGACCAAGAAAACCGCCCATCCAGACACCCAGGCAGACCGTCTTGTCGTTTTTCAGGAAAAGGCCATCCGCCGCGCCTGGCACAATGAAGAATGGTGGTTTTCCGTGGTCGATGTGTGCGGCGTGCTGACCGATAGCCCCGATGCTGGAGCGTACTGGCGCAAGCTAAAGCAGCGGCTGGGGGCGGAAGGCAGTGAAGTCGTGACGTTTTGTCACGGGTTGAAACTCGAAGCTCCAGATGGCAAGCAGCGCGTGACCGACTGCGCCAATACCGAAGGCCTGTTTCGCGTCATTCAGTCCATCCCCTCGCCTCGCGCGGAAGCCTTCAAGCGTTGGCTGGCGCAAGTGGGTTATGAGCGGGTGAAGGAAATCGAAAACCCGGAACTGGCAAGCAGCAGAGCACGCGAGCTGTATCAGGCCAAGGGCTACCCGCAGGCGTGGATAGAAAAGCGGCTGCGCTCGATCGCCGTGCGCGGGGAATTGACTGACGAGTGGAAAACGCGCGGGGTGCAGGAGGGCAAGGAATATTCCATCCTCACCGCCGAAATCGCCCGCGCCACCTTCGGCGTAACGCCCGGCGCGCACAGCCGCCTCAAGGGGCTGGACAAGGTCAAGACCGGCAACAATTTGCGCGACCACATGACTGACCTGGAGCTGATTTTCACCATGCTGGGCGAGGCGGGCACCACGGAAATCGCCCGGCGTAAGGATGCCCAAGGCTTTGCCGACAACCGTACGGCAGCGAAGGAAGGCGGCGCCATTGCGGGCGATGCGCGCAAGGCGCTGGAAGCCAAGAGCGGCAGGCCGGTGGTGAGCAATGAGAACTATCTGGCACCGCCTGTCGCGACGGCGCTGGAAAATGCCGATTCCGCACCGCCACCCGCCAAGCCCAAACCGACTCGCCCCACAAGGGCGGATAAAGGCAAGGCGTAACGGTCTGACATGACGCCCCTCGATACGCTGAAGCTTTCCCTCAAGACGGTGCTGAGCTACCGCACCCGCTCCCTGCTCATCGTGCTGGCGATGGCGCTGGGGGTGGCGGCGGTGGTGGTGCTGACGGCGCTGGGCGACGGCGCGCGGCGCTATGTGGTGGGGCAGTTTTCCTCGCTCGGAACCAATCTGATCATCGTCCTGCCGGGGCGAGCCGAAACCTCGGGCGGATTTCCCGGCGCCGCGCTGGGCCAGACGCCGCGCGACCTGACCCTCGAAGACGCCCGCTTTGTCAGCCAGTTGCCGCAGGTCCGGCGCCTGGCGCCACTCAACGTCGGCGTGGCCGAACTCACCGTCGGCGGGAGGCTGCGCGAAGTGACGGTGCTGGGCAGCACCTCCGATCTGCTGCCGATCCGCCACATGAAGCTATCGCAGGGAAGCTTTCTTGCACAGGGTTCGGAACGCAGTGCGCAGATCGTGCTGGGCAGCCAGCTGGCGCGCGAATTCTTTCCCGACGGCAAGGTGGTCGGCCAGCGCGTCCGGCTCGGCGACAGCCGCTTTCTGGTGTCGGGCGTGCTGGCCTCCCAGGGCGAATCGATGGGCTTCAACTCGGACGAGATCGCCATCATCCCGATCGATTACGCCCAGGAACTGTTCAACACCGAATCGCTGTTCCGCATCCTGGTCGAGGCGAAGAGCCGCGGCGCCATCGAGCCGGCCAAGACGGCGATCAACCATGTCCTGAGGCTGCGCCACGACGGCGAGGAGGATGTGACGGTCATCACCCAGGATGCCGTGCTCGCCACCTTCGACCGCATCCTGCGCGCGCTGACGCTGGGAGTGGCCGGCATTGCCGCGATCAGCCTGGCGGTTGCCGGCATCCTGGTGATGAACGTGATGCTGGTGGCGGTGGCCCAGCGCACCTCGGAGATCGGCTTGCTGAAAGCCATCGGCGCGCCTTCCGCCGATATCCGCCGCCTGTTCTTCGCCGAGGCAGCGTGGCTGTCGCTGGCAGGCGGCGCCATCGGTTACGCGCTGGGGAATTTCGGCGCCTGGATGATCCGCCTCGCCTATCCCGTTCTCCCCGCCTGGCCGCCGGTATGGGCCAGCGTGGCCGGCGTCGCCACCGCCCTCGTCACCGGAATCGTCGCCAGCCTGCTGCCGGCGGCGCGGGCGGCGAAGCTCGATCCGGTGCGGGCGCTGAGCGGGAAATGAAGATGAAAGGCTTTATCCGCGAAGGACGCGAAGAGACGCGAAGAAGAACCGAAGCGTTTCGACATGGCGCCGCTCCCATGCAGCGTGATGCGGGGCACTTCCTGACGCGTGTCTTTGCTTTTCTTGGCGTCTCTTCGCGTCCTTCGCGGACAAAAAGGTTTCCCAAATGAACCTCGCCGACACCCTGCGCTTCGCCCTGCACGCCCTCGCCGCGCACCGGATGCGCACCTTCCTGTCGGCCTCCGGCATCGCTGTGGGGATCGCGGCGGTGGTGCTGCTCACCTCAATCGGCGACGGCATCCATCGTTTCATCCTGGCGGAGTTCACCCAGTTCGGCACCAACATCATCAACGTCAGCCCGGGCAAAACCAGCACCCACGGCGCCTCGGTGGGCGCCATCGGCAGCGCGCGACTGCTGACGATCGAGGACGCGCTGGCGCTGAAGACCTCGCGCTATGCGCAGCACACCAACGCCGGGGTGATGGGCAACGCGGAAATCCGCGCCCACGGCCGCAGCCGGCGCGTGACGGTGTACGGCGAGGGGCCGGACTTCTCCCGCGCTTTCAACATGCGCGTCGCGGTCGGCCAGTTCCTGCCCGCCGACGACCCGCGCAATCCGCGCGCCTATGCGGTGCTGGGCTCCAAGGTGCGCAGCGAACTGTTCGGCAGCGCCAACCCGCTGGGCGCCACCCTGCAGGTCGGGACCTCGCGATTTCGCGTGGTCGGCGTCATGGCGCCCAAGGGACAGGTGCTGGGATTCGACCTCGACGACACCGTCTACATCCCCACCGCGCGGGCGCTGGAAGTGTTCAACCGCGAAGGCGTGATGGAAATCCACGTAGCCTACCGGCCCGGCTCGCCGCTCAATGCGGTGGTCG
The DNA here is from genome assembly GCA_030836725.1 of Pseudomonadota bacterium. Taxonomy (GTDB): domain Bacteria; phylum Pseudomonadota; class Gammaproteobacteria; order Burkholderiales; family Thiobacillaceae; genus Thiobacillus. The sequence continues at coordinate 11,351 of JAUPLV010000019.1, forward strand.
AGGACATCAAGCGCATCCTGATCGCGCGCCATGGCCGCGAGGATTTCACCGTAACGCCGCAGCAGCAGATGCTGGACACGCTGGGCACCGTGCTGGACGTGCTTACTTTCGCGGTGGCCGCGCTCGGCGGCATTTCATTATTGGTCGGCGCGGTCGGCATGGTCACGCTGATGCACATCGCGGTGGCCGAGCGCGTCGCCGAGATCGGCCTGCTCACCGCCTTGGGCGCGACGCGGGCGCGCATCCGCACGCTGTTCCTGATGGAATCCACCCTGCTGTCCACCCTGGGGGGACTCGGCGGACTCGCCATCGGCGCCGGCATCGCCTGGCTGCTGAAAACCACCGTCAGCGGCCTGCCGGTCAACACCCCGTGGGATTACGCTCTCGGCGCGCTGGTGGTGTCGATGCTGATCGGGTTGGCTGCGGGCGTCGTTCCGGCGATGCGCGCCGCGCGGTTGAACCCGGTGGATGCATTACGGGCGGAGTGATGGGCCGTATCGTAAAGGTGCCGGCCTTACACGCAGGCACGTAGGTTGGGCTGAATGAAATGAAGCCCAACATGCATCCCGCAGGATCATCAACGATGTTGGGCTTGGCAGCCCAACCTACGTGCCTCATCCCGGATTGTCCATTGGAATGCTCGTGCATGTGGGAGCGCCGCCCTCGGCGCGAATGCGATCGCAAATCGCGGCGAGGGCGCCGCTCCCACGGCGGTGTTTTGGCTCTAATGGATTATCCGGGTTCATTCCAACCTGCGTCCCCACAGGATCAGCAGGAAGGTGGGCTTTGCGGCCCAACCTGCGCGAGCTATTCAGAGCCCTTTCGAATTACCGTTTTCAAAACGTTCGAAGGTGATGACATGTATCAATCCGCCCATTAAATTTTTCGGGTTCGTTCGCATTCTTTTGTATTGGCCTTCGCCTGACGCGATCAGAGGTCCACAGATGGAATCGGCATCGCCAGCCCAAGACACGCAAAGCGCCCCGTCGCTTTCCACGTGCCAAGTCCCGGTCTTCTTCTCGCCCTTATCGGTAAGCTGTTTCGCAGATCCGTCCGGAGCAAAATAGTTGACGTAGTTGTACCGTTCCTTCTCGTGCTTGGCAAAAGCGGTCTTGTCCGTCAGCAGGGCTTTGACATCCTCGGCGGACAGGTTACCGCCTGCCTGCGACGAAAAGGCCAGGATAGCCATAAGCGCCCCAGCCGCGAATTTCAGGGAATTCCGAAGTGAAGGTATTGCCATTTTCATCTCCTCTTAATTAAAAACTCCTGGGTTGGATCGCCAGTCGCGTAGGTCGCAATCCCTGTTGCGCCGCATGCGGGCGGTGCAATGCGCTTCGCTTATTGCACCCTACGCATCGTCAGGCCTCATAGCCCTCGCGATGCGTCGCGTTGATGACGCGCAGCAACTCGCGGAATGGAATGCTGCGCTCGTGTTTCTTGAATAGGGGCATGAAGGGCAGATCCTCGCCCTTCCCCGCGCCCTCGTATTTTCCGGACATCATCGATTCGTGCAGCGTGCGCAGCATCCTGTCGAGATCGTCCATGAACGGCGTGTAGGTGGCCGCCTCGTCGTCGTCGTGTTCCAGACAGGCGCGCAGTTCGTCGACCTCGTACACCGCTTCGTGGACCAGGTCGATCAGTTCGTTGAGGTTGTGTGCTTTTTTCATGTTCGTGCGGTTTTTGGACAAAGCGCAAGGATAACGCCAGGCTGAAAAAACAGCGCTGGCGCGGTCAGGGAAAAGCGCCGGAGTTCGGCGGGCAGGACAATCATAAACGGACCAGAAGACGCCAACTCATTGCACGGGATCGACTTCGGCGCGCACCGACTCCAGGGCATCCTTGAGCGTCTCTTCGGACAGCCCATTGAGCTGCTCCGCCAGCATTTCAGCGGCATCGATGGTATCGGCTTCGTCGGGCAGGCTTTCGGTGTCGAGGTTGGCAACGAATACCGCCGCGGCCCCCGTCACCTGCAACAGCTGGCGACGTTCGTTCATCAGCATTTCGATTTCGTCGCGCAACAGGCGGACTTCATCTTCCTTCATGGCGTGCAGGGTCATTCTTGTATCCTCAATCTGGTCAACCGAACAGGGTCAACACTCCTGTGTATCCATACAGGCGGTTGTGTGAAATTTCGCCGTTGGCGAAGAACCCGACCAACGGGAAGTCGCCCAGGGCTTCGCGGATCAGCCCCAGTTCGCGATGCGGCGCGCCGAACATGTTCTGGCCGCGCCCCAGGCAGGAATAATACACGCCGCCGCGGATCGTCACCCCCAACTGCGGGCCGATCGCCGCAAGCATTCGCAGCAGGTCCTCTTCCGCCGTCCGCTGGTCGCGACGGCAAAACAGCAGCGCGTCGCCCGGCTGGACATACTCTCCAACAGCCACCAGACTGTTTTGCGGATCGACCCCCAGGATATTGCGCACCAGATAGTCGCCGGTGTCGGAACCCTGCACCGGCAGCCCGATGAAGATTTGGCCGGCGGCACGGCGCAGATCGTTCGCCAGCGCCTCGCCGATTTCCTCCTTCATGACATCGAGCGCGGGGCGGTGATCGATGCTGCCGATGACGTTCTTGCTGGCGTCGGTGACGTGGTGGCGCGGCCCCAGCGGCGAAACGCCCTGGCTCAGCCGCGTCGCGAGTTTCACCCGGTCGCTGAACAGCACGCCGGACAGGCCGCCGCTCACCACCCCATCGACGATCTGCGCGGTTTCTTCGCCCCGCGCGCTCGACAGCCCGCCGACGACGAAACCGCTCGACACATGCGCGCTCAGTCCCTCGATCAGGTCCTGGATCCGGTTGTTGGCCGGGTCGCCGTGCACCATCGCGAAATAGGCCGCGTTGGGCGGCAGGGCATCGAGATCGTGGGGCGTCCGCAACAGGGGCAGCATGCTGAAATCGGCCGGATCGAACTCGGCCAGCATCACCGCCAGTGCCGGTTCCTCCATGTATTCAACGCCGGTGGCGCACACCCCCACCCCGATCGATCCGGTCCAGTGGGGTACCCCGGTCGCGCCCTTGAAGAACGCCAGGATTGCGCCGAATTCGCTGGTGAAGGCATCCGACACGTACAGAAACCCCAGTGTCGCCGCAGCCGGGATCGCACCCAGCTGCGCCATGCAGTCCTGTGCGGCATCCGCCCAGTCAGGGTGCGCGGCGTGGGCAAATTTGAATGGCGTGGTCATGGCTATGGAGCATAACTTGATCCTCGCGATATTATGCAAAACTTGTTTCCGGGTTTCACCCCATGTCAGAAATTTCCGCACTCCATCCGCCGATCGCCCCCTACGCCAGCGGCATGCTGGAAACCGGGGGCCTGCACCGAATCTACTGGGAAACCTCGGGAAATCCGCAAGGCATTCCGGTGCTGTTCGTGCATGGCGGCCCCGGCAGCGGCACCTCGCCGATCCAGCGGCAGTTTTTCGATCCGGCGCGCTATCGGATCGTGTTGTTCGACCAGCGCGGCGCCGGCCGCTCGACGCCGCACGGCGAACTGGCCGACAACACCACGCCGCACCTGATCGCCGACATGGAAGCGTTGCGGCGCGAACTCGGCGTCGACTCCTGGCTGGTATTCGGCGGTTCGTGGGGATCGACACTGGCGCTCGCCTATGCCGAAGCGCACCCCGACCGCTGCCGCGGGCTGGTGCTGCGCGGCATCTTCCTGTGCCGCGATAGCGAAATCGACTGGTTTCTCTACGGCATCCGCGCCTTCTTTCCCGAGGCGCAGCGGGCGCTGGCGGAGTTCATCCCGGAGGACGAGGGCGACGACCTCCTGGCCGCCTATCACCGCCGCCTGATCGACCCCGATCCGTCCATACACCAGCCCGCCGCCTATCGGTGGGCAACCTTCGAGGCGTCGTGCTCGACCCTGCTGCCCAACCCGGACATGGTCTCCTCCTTCTGCAACGAAAAAACCGCGCTGTCGCTGTCTCGCATCGAGGCGCACTATTTCGTCAACCGCATCTTCCTGCCCGACAACAGCCTGCTCGCCAGCGTCGACCGCATCCGCCGCATCCCCGCGGTCATCGTGCAGGGCCGCTACGACGCCGTCTGCCCCATCGTCTCGGCCGACGAACTGGCGCGCGCCTGGCCCGAGGCGCGCTACGTCATCGTGCCCGATGCCGGCCATTCGGCGTTCGAGCCGGAGATCGCGCGCGAGCTGGTCGCCGCGTGCGACCGCTTTGCCCAAACCGGGGCATTCGCCTGATGGCCCTGTCGCCTTACGTGTTCGACGCCACGGCCGAGAACTTCAACCGGCTGGTTCTGGAAAACTCGCACAAGGGCCCGGTGCTGGTGCACTTCTGGACCCCCAAGGCCGGCCCCTGCTTCATCCTCATGCCGCGCCTGGTCAAGCTTGCGGCCGATTACGGCGGCAAGTTCCTGCTGGTGATGCTCAACACCGACGCGTTGCCGGAACTGGCGCGGCGCTTCGGCGTGAACTCGGTGCCGACGGTGAAGTTTTTCTGGCGCGGCGAGGTCGCCCACACCATCCACGGCGCCGATCCCGACAGCAGCTTCCGCGAAGTGCTCGACCGCTTCATCGCCGGCGACGCCAACCGCGCCCACGCGCTGGGCGTGGCCGCCTGGCGGTCCGGCAATGTCCAGCAGGCGCGCATGCTGCTCGCCAACGCGGCGATGGCCGAACCCGACAACCTCGCCATCCCGCGCGACCTCGCCAAGCTGCTGTGGGCCGAAGGCGAAGGCGAACAGGCGCTGAAGCTGCTCGACACCCTGCCTGCGGAAGCCCGGGCGGAACCCGAAATCGCCCGCCTGCACGCACACCTGAGCCTGGCGGAAACCGCGCGACTGGCGCCGCCGCTGGCCGAAATCGATGCGCGCATTGCCCGCAATGGCGCCGATCTCGATAGCCGCTACCAGCGCGCGGCGGTGCTGCTGGCTGCGGACGACTTCGCCAGCGCGATGCAGGAACTGCTGGCGATCGCATGCGCCGACCGCGGCTTCCGCCACGACATCGGTCGCGTCAGCCTGCTGGCCCTGTTCGACCTGCTCGGCAGCGCGCACCCGCTGACCCGGCAATACCGCCAGGCCCTGTCCGAGTCGCTGCATTGAGCTTCGGCCACCCCGCTTTCGCGCCCTACCGGGAGTTGATCGACGCGCTCGGACTGGCACATGGGCGGCCCCCGCTCGACGCCCTCAACGCCCTGGCCGCCGCACGCGGAACGACCCAGGCACGCGGCCTGCCGCTGCGCTTCTTCGACCCCGGCGGCCGCCTGTCGGCGCGCGACTACGAAACCCATATCCTGCACACCGGCCAGGTGCCGACCCGCCCCGACACCTGGCACGACGTGCTCAACGCGCTGGTGTGGCTGAGGTTTCCGCGCTTCAAGACCGCGCTGAACGCGGCCCACGGCGAAGCCATCGCGCTTGAACCCGACGCCCGGCGCGGCCGCAGGCGCGACGCGCTGACGATGCTGGACGAATCGGGCGTATGGGTCATCAGCCGCGACCCGAGCTTGCCCCAATGGCTGGCGGACCGCGCCTGGCACAAACTGTTCTGGGAAGCCCGCGCACAGGTCGAGGCCGACATGCGCTTCGTGGTGGTCGGCCATGCGCTGCTGGAAAAGACGCTTGCGCCCTACCCGTCGATGACCGGCAAATGCCTGGTATTGCATTCGGACACGCTCGACCCCGACGCCGCCGATGCGCAGGCGGTCTTCGCGCTCGACGCGATCGACACCCCGCGCCTGCTCGCCCCGCTTCCGGTGCAGGGCATCCCCGGATGGGATGCGGCAAACGCCTGTGCCGGCTATTACGCCAATCGGGAAATTTTCAGGCCGGCGCGCATTTGAGCGATCGAGCCGCCGATCATCACCTTTTTCAGGAATCGATGAGCAGCGGCCCGGTCACTTTCCGGGCGGCCGTTCATTGCGGGTGAGTTCATCGCGGCCAAGGCCGCTCCCACGAGTGCGAACCGGTAGGAGGGGGCTTGCCCCCGATAGCCGCACCCGTCCATGAATCAAAGCCAAACGGCATCCCAATGCGGATATTCGCCGACATTCCCGGCCAACCCAGCGCGCAACGGATTGGCGACGATATAGCGGGCGATGCTCAGCATATCCTCCTCGCGGCGCAGGGCATGATCGTGGAAGCCGGCCTGCCACAGCGGAGCGCCGGGGGTGTCGCGGGCGGAATTGATCCACCGGCTGCTGGTGGATTTGAAGCGCCGGACGGGTCTGGCCAAATCCTCCGCGGTCAACTCGATCAGCCAGTGCAGGTGCTCCGGCATGACAACGAAACACAGCGTCCGGGTTTCACCCGCCCTGTCGCATTCACGCAAAGCGCGCACAACCTGGCGGGCCAGGGCGAAATCGGAAAAAACCGGTACGCGGTCCGCAGTGGCGGTGGTAATCATGTAAACGCGCCCGGCTTCGGAAAATCGTCCAATGCGCAGATTGGCAGCATGAGGCATGGCGGCAATGTTAATGGCATCCCCGGCTCATGGGGAATTCATCGCGGCCAAGGCCGCTCCTACAATCCATGCACCACGCGCAGAAGTATCGGCCGATGTACGGAAAGATCGGCTTGCCGCTCTCGCGCGGCGGCCCGGTGGAACGCCGCCGCACGGCGTCCTTGCCGAACCGGGCCCTTCAGATCAGGCCGTTGACGATGTCGAGCGCCATCGACGGCGCTGTTGAGTACTTGCCTGTATCGACGGACAGGTAGCGGCCCAATCTGAAAACCCCGAAATCGGAGCGGCGGTGCAGGGTCGAGTCGGGATTGGACAACTCCCCCTGGCCGGCAGCGAATACCCAACCGCCCCGTAGCGCCACCGATTTGCTCTGCCGCCTGATTTTGGCAACCCCTGGAAGCAGGGCTTCGAGATGCCGCAGCACGTCATCCTGGATTGCGGATTGTTGCGCATCGTCAAGCGACGGCGGAGAAGGCGGGACGACATCCGAACTTTCCATCCGCAAGCCCGACGGATACCAGGACAGGTAAAAATCGCGCTGGTTGTAATTCTTGATGTCGCCAAAGGGTCCGGTGGCGATGATCGCGCTCGGCAAATCGACCGGCTCGGCGGTACGCACGAACAAGGATAGCCGGTAGCGGTTTGACCAGGGTCCGGCAGGCCTGAGGCCCGCCGTCTGGTCTATGGCCAGGCGCCCCTCCCAAAGGGCATTGATGACGTGATCGTATGGGCCGAATTCCCCCTGGCCGGACTCCAGCCGCCAGGGGCCATCCGCTTCGCCCGCAACGACGGGGCGGGCCGCCGTTATACGGACGCCCATGCATTTCTCGATCCTTGATTCGGCGTCCAGGGCATCGACCAACCGATCCGCGACCCAGTTGGTTGAAACGGAACGCTCAGGAACGCGGAATCCCGCAAGGATCTCCGGCGAGTCCGTAATCGCGCCCAGTTCACGGGAAGTCAGCCTGCCGACCCGGCAGTCCGATACATCGACGAAGTAGCGCCCGGCATCCGGATGTTGATGAATCAGGTGCGCGACCCGATGAAAATAGTCCTCCATCGCATCCGGCTGCACCACGGTCCGCCGATGGCATAGATAGATGTCGTCGGTGATGGTCGCTACCGGGTCAAGCGAATAGCCGGTCAGGGTTTCCAGCACTGGCTTGAACGATAGTCCGCCGCCCAGAACCTGGCGTGCCGTTTTCAGGGAGGCGTCCCCGCTATAAATGAAGCCGAGATGAATCTTGCCCTCGTTCCATCGGCTGGCGCACGACATTGGCTGCGGCGCGGCATCGAACAGGGTGACCGGAACCCCCCGGCGCGCGAGAAAAAGCGCGATGGAACTCCCCATGATGCCGGCGCCCAGGACGGCGATTCGATGGCTTTTGTTTATCATTCCGCCCTGCGTCCCAACTGCCTGGAGACCGGCCCGGCCGGGCTCAGCTCCATTGTTCGATGTAGGAAGCCGGATCGTAGGGCTCGCTGGCAAAAACCAGAAGGACCGAGCCTTCGGCCAGATATTTTTGCTGGCACCAGACGCCAGGGCCGAGCAACAGGCCAAAGCGTTCGGAATCCAGCAACAGGGTGACTTCCTCGCCATGGCAGCGCATCAACACCTCGATGCTCCCGTTCAAACACACCAGCCATTGGTAACCGCGCCGGTGCGCATGCCCGCCGCGAACCATCCCGGCGGGAACATGGGTCACCGCAAACGCCCTGGCAGGCGGGAACGGCATGGATTCGAACGGAAACGGAAGCAGGGAGCCCCGTGTGTCGGAAAGAACCTGGCAAGGCGTCAGCCTGGCCGCGCCGCCGAAAAATTCAGTCACGACTGTCGCGCTCGCAGGCTCCGGAAGGGTTGGCAAACCGGCTTCTCCAAAGTTGTGATCAGAACAAACGCCAGGGATGGGAGGCCGCATTATTCCGGCCGGGAACGGCGATTGTTTGCCCGTTGGTTTCCATTCGCACCGTTGCGGCCCGATAAGGCTGGGAGTAGCCGGCCGGCTCACGCTTGAGTTGGGAATGAACCTGCGCCAGCCAGTTGATCAAAGGCACGCCGAGTTCGAGCTTTTCATCGCTGCTCAATTCCGAGTCCCACAATTCACGCATGCAGGCGGCGCTGACTTCATAATTTTGCCTGGCCGAAAAAGCCCAGCTCCTGGACAGGCTGCCTGGCTTGTAATATTTCAGGCACAAGGTTTCGGGTACCCGGGCAAACTCACCGAGCAGGCTCATGTGAAACAACCATGGCCAATCGGCGGAAAACTCCCCGGCCCCATTGGTCTTCAGCCCCTGAATTTTGCCGGCCTCGCGCAGACGAAAAATGCCCCGGTTCGGCGCCCACCAATGCCCTGCACGAACCAGCATTTTCTTGCCGCGCTCGACTCTGTCGCGCAGGCCGTCCAATTCGGTATAGGCACAATGCGTCTGGCTGCCATCGACAGCGGTCAGGAGCAAATCCGAATAGCTCATCACCGCCTCCGGCCGGCTGTCCAGGACGGCGCACAGTTTTTCCACGTAAGTGGGTTCCAGGGTGTCGTCGTGGAAGGCAAAGTGCACGTAATCCGAGTCAGCCTGACTGAGCAGAAAATTGCAATTCCCGACATAGCCCAGGCGCCGTTCCTGCCTCACCACCCTGAACCGGGTATCGCGCTCGCAATGCTTCCGGCAGACGCTGTAAGTATCGTCGTCGCAAAGGTCCACGGAAATAAGGACGTCGAAATGATCGCGCGTTTGCGCGGACAGGGAATCCAGGGTGGGCTGAATGAACTCCGCCGCCTGGTAAGCGGGCACAAGTGCCGTTACTTTTGTAGGTTTTTTCATCCCGGATATTGAAGCCGCGGTTACCCCAACAAAGCGTTATGCCGCCGTCGTTAATAAGCTTAACCGATTGGCCGGCCATAGGCTACGCTCCGCTCGCTTGAGGCTTGACCGGAAATCAGAGGCAGCCAAAGGAGAATGAAGATACTCTGTTGCAGGCACGCCTGGGGATGCACTGATTAATTCGATATGGCTGTCATTGCGAGCGCTGTTGCCTTTAGCCACGAGGCCGAAGGCCGTGGTGGGAAGCAATCCAGCGTATTGATTAAGCAGGAATTTCTGGATTGCCCTAAAGGACTCCGATCCGAATGGCACTTACTTAAGCGTCTTTGCCCGAGAATACGCCACTTGGACCGTAAAAGCCGCAACACGTAGCCCGCATGCAGCGCAGCGGAATGCGGGGAAAATGCTCAACTGCGGCGCCGATTCCCGGATTGCGCTGCGCTCCATCCGG
>JAUPLV010000264.1 GCA_030836725.1 Pseudomonadota bacterium
CGAGTCGGTGCTGCAAATCCAGTGCGCGCCGATGACTTGGCCGATCGGCATGGGCAAGCGCTTTCGCGGCACCTATCACCTTTACAACGATGTTGTATCGGTGTTCGACCCGAACGCCGAAAAAGGCACTTCGGAAGTCATCCAGGGCATAGCCAACCCGCGCCTGGACGAGCTGATCGGCGACCAGGCCGACGAACTGCGCATTGATATCGAGCTGGTGCGCGGCGCTTCCCACACTTTCGACCGCGAGGCCTACCTGGCTGGCAAACAGACGCCGGTGTTCTTTGGCTCGGCAATGAACAATTTCGGCGTACAGTCCTTGCTGGACGCCATCGTCGAGCTCTCCCCTGCGCCCCTGGCGCGCCCGGCGCAAAGCCGCGCGGTGGAACCCGACGAAGCCAAATTCAGCGGCTTCGTGTTCAAGATCCAGGCCAACATGGACCCCAAGCACCGCGACCGCATCGCCTTCATCCGCATCTGCTCCGGGCGTTTCGACCGCGGCATGAAACTCAAACAGGTCAGCAGCGGCAAGCTGGTCACCGTGGGCAACGCCATCACCTTCATGGCGCAGGATCGCAACACCGCCGACGAAGCCTACGCCGGCGACATCATCGGCATCCCCAACCACGGCACAATCAAGCTGGGCGACACTTTCAGCGAAGGCGAAGACCTGAAATTCACCGGCATTCCATCCTTCGCGCCGGAAATCTTCCGCCGCGCCCGGATCAGGAACCCACTGAAGATGAAGCAGTTGCAGAAGGGCTTGCACCAGTTAGCGGAGGAAGGCGCCACCCAACTGTTCCGGCCCATCGCCAGCAATGACCTAATCCTGGGCGCGGTCGGCATGTTGCAGTTCGACGTGGTGGCGCACCGCCTGCAATTCGAATACGGGGTTGACGTACTGTTCGAGCCTTACGACGTCGCCACCGCGCGCTGGCTGCGCGGCCCGGAAGCCGATCTGAAGAAACTCGCCGACAAGCACGGCTTCAACGTCGCGCTGGATAACGCCGATGATTACGTTTATCTGGCGCCGAACCGGGTCAACCTGAACCTGACCCAGGAACGGTTTCCGGAGATCAAGTTTCTGGAAACGCGGGAAATTTTCTAGCTGCCGGTAAAGCGGACGATGTGGCGCCGGTCACGCTTGGTAGGGCGACCTTGGCGCACCTCGCCATGAACGGCCTCCACCTTCAACTGCGCCGCCAGCGCCTCGCGGGCTGAGCGGCTTTCTTCGGTTTCCTGGTAAAGCTTCGCCGCCTCGCTGGCCGGGCCGCGACGCGGGGAAAGGCCACATACGACAACGATGAACTGGAACGGGCCTATTCTGATTTCAAGCGTGTCGCCGATGCTGACGGCTTTAGCCGGCTTGACGCGCACCCCGTTGAGATGCGCCTTGCCGCCTTCGACCGCCTCCGCCGCCAGCGAGCGCGTCTTGAAAAACCGCGCCGCCCATAGCCATTTGTCGATGCGTAGGCGCTCTGTGCCGCTGTCGTTTGCAGAACTACTCATTAAAATCTTTCACCGCAAAGGACGCAAAGGTACGCGAGGGAAAGCAATCCAATCAGTCTGGTTTTGTGTATTGCTTGATGTTGGTTTACTTTGCGAACCCTTGCGTCCTTTGCGGTAAATACCTTTAAAAAGTTGAAAAATCAGGCCGCACCGCCGCTCAAGGCTTCCGCCCAGGAAATGGCCGCCAAATGGGCACCGTTAACATCTTCCGCCGTGAGCCCCAGTCCAGCAGCAATTTCGGTCATGCGTTGCGCGTCGCAATTCTCGCAGGCTTCGGCCAGTTCGAGAAACGGCCCATAAACACCATCGTGTTTCAGCAATGCCTGTGAAATCGCCTCCGGGACATGCAGTTTCTCGACCACATTTTCCAGCGGCGTTTCCAGAATAATTCCGAGCATGGACAGCATGCCGACGATAAACAGGTTGTCCTGTTCCTGCCTGGGCAGTTTGGCCTTGCCTAGCAGCTCGATGAACCGGCTGCGGGTCAGCACGGTCAGGATCAGTGCGGGCGGGATGACGCTGCTTCCCGCGGTGTAAAGCAGGAGCGCTGCCCAGCGATAAAGCTGGCGGTAGCCGACCAGGGCAAGCGCCTGGGGGATCGCCGTCACCTTGCGCGACAGCCCCATCGCCGGGGAATTGATGTAACCCAGCAGCTTGACCATCAGCACCGGGTCGCGCTTGAACACCGCCTCGATCTCCGCCGCCTCCGCGTTGCGGCCGATCAGATTGAGCAACTCGGTCAGATTCAACTGGCCGGGATTGACCGCCTTTTCCGACACCGTTTCCGGGCGGGCGAAATAATAACCCTGGAAACAATCGAAGCCGGCATCGTGGCAGAACTTGAAATCACGCCCGGTCTCAACCCTTTTGGCAACCCGCCGGGCAGGAAACTTCTCCAGACGACCCAGCACCTCAAATAGCTGGGTCGCATCGTACTCGTTGACGTCGACCTTGAAAAAATCGGCCTTGCCGAGCAGCGCATCGCCTTCCTGGAGCAGGCCGGCATCGTCCAGAGCCAGGCCAATGTTACGAGCACGCAAGCCATCGCAAGCGGCAAGCAGCTCCGGGGTAATGGGGGACTTGCCGTAGATATCCAGCACCACGCGCCCATCCGGCAGTAGCGCCAGAAAGTCGGAATCCTGCAACATGGCGATATCAACGTTGATAAAGACCAGCTTGCCTTCCGGCAACCAGCCCGAATCGAGGTTGTTGAGCAAGCTGACCAGGATTTGCGCGCTGGCATCC
>JAUPLV010000265.1 GCA_030836725.1 Pseudomonadota bacterium
TCCTTGGCGGGAAGATTATTCGGGTTGAGGATAGGCAGGTGCTGCAAGCGTTCGCGCAGGCTGTCGCCTTGCGCCAGCCATTCCTTGAGGGTTTCCGGGCGGTGGAAGCTGAATACTTCGCGCGAACGTGGTTTAGGGTCGCGGGCATTGGTGAAGCGGGTGAGGATGCCAGTGCTTTCGTACAGGAATGGCAACGGCGCTTTGTTGTTGACCCATTTCAATCTGGCTGCCGCATAGCCTTCGGTTTGCGATTCGTGAGCGGTGAGGCGCTGGCCCTCTTCCTCGCGCTTGGCCTCGATCACGCCCACTGCTTTTTTGTCCACGAACAGCACATAGTCTGCCGGGCCGACATCGGTCTGGTATTCGCGTACCGCCTGACCCAGCCCGGCATTCAGGTCTATCTTTTTGGCTGACTGAACAATCCATCCCGCCTGCATGAGCAGCGCGTCGATGTTGTCGCGCGCCTTCTGTTCAGGGTTCTGGTTGTCGGTCATGTCAATCGCGATGCTCGGGTTCGATCGTTATCGCCAGACTGAGCGGCGCCAGATAGTCCAGCACGACTCGCGCGTTCGACCCGCGCGCCACGGCTTGCAACAGCGGCAACCCGCGTGCGCAGGGAATGGCGCGGCGCAGCGCTTCGAGTTCGGGCTCGGCCAGCGCATCGGGCGCGGCATCACTCAGGCTGAGTTCGATCCGCGCCAGCGATTGCGCGCTGCGTTCAGGCATCAGCGCAAGGGCGATACCGAAGGCGGAAGGAAGCGGGCGCTTGGCGTGCAAGGGGTCGGGGTAGGGCATGTCGTAGGTGACCAGCAGCGTGCCCCAGCCTTCAACTGCGACCTGGGTCATCGCCTCCAGGAGGCCGGCGCCGAAGCTGCCGTCATGGGCGCACAGCACCGTGGCCGGGGTCATGGCGCCGGAGGCGATGCCCCAGTAACCCGCCGGGGCGTTGTGCACCGAGTTGTGGAAGCGGGTCGGCGAGATGCTCCGGTCGTCGGAGGCCAGCGTCTTGCAGATGGCATCGCAGTTGTCGTTGTCGGCACCGGAGGAGGAAAACACCGCGGCCAGTTGCCGGGCATCGAGTTGCCCGGCCGCGACGGCCTCCTGCGCCACGGCCAGCGCGACCTTGATCGCGAGGCCGGTGCGGCGGCGTTCGGCAGGCGGCAGCGACTGCGGCGCGGCCACCGTGAGGGGACGCGATTCGTAGGGGGCGGCGCCCGCCAGGATGGGCCGGGCCGCGTGCCAGTTGTCGAGTCCGGGGCCGATCAGGCCGATGCCGTCAAGGTAAGCAGTGAGCTTCATTGCGCGCGCCCCAAGATCAGGCTGCAGTTGGTGCCGCCGAAACCGAAGGAATTGCTCAGCACCCGGCGTGGCGCGCCCTCGCGGTTGGCGGTCAGGTACTGGATGGGAATGTCCGGGTCGACGCAACGCGTGTTGATTCCGCTCGGCAGAAAACCTTGCTGCAGCGCCAGCGCACTGATGATCGCCTCCAGGCCGCCGGCCGCGCCGAGGGTGTGGCCGGTCGCGCCCTTGGTGGAACTGCAGGGCACCTGGCTGCCAAACAGCGTTGCCACGGCCTGGCCTTCGGCGGCATCGTTGCTTGGTGTCGCGGTGCCGTGCAGGTTGATGTAGTCGATATCGGCAGGCTGCAAGCCCGCCGCTTTCAGGGCGGCGGTCATCGCCATGCGCGCCCCCAGGCCTTCCGGATGCGGCGACGACATGTGGTGGGCATCGCTCGATTCGCCCGCGCCCAGCAGCAGCACGGCATCGGCATCGAGGTTGTCGGCCGGACGCTGTAGCAGGATGAAGGCAGCTGCTTCGCCGATGGAGAGGCCGTTGCGATCCGCGTCGTAGGGCCGGCAGGGTTCGGGCGCAAGCAGTTCCAGCGAATTGAAGCCGTAGAGGGTGGTCAGGCACAGCGAGTCAACGCCGCCGACGATGGCGGCGTCGATCAGGCCGGCCGAAATCATCCGCGCGGCCGAGGCGAACACCTTGGCGCTCGACGAGCAGGCGGTGGAGACCACCACGGCCGGACCTTCCAGATTGAAAGCGCTGCGCACGAAGTCGGCCACCGAATAGGTGTTGTGGGTGGTGCGGTACTTGAAGTCGTCCGGCAGGGCGCCGGTTGCCGGGTCGCGGCGGCGATAGGCCTGTTCGGTCTGCAGGATGCCGGAGGTGCTGGTGCCGAGCAGCACGCCGACCCGCCGCCGGCCGTAGCGGGCGGCGGCCGCGTCGACCGCGGCATTGAAGCCATCCTGGCGCAGGCCCAGCAGGGCGAGGCGGTTGTTGCGGCATTCGTACTCGGCGAGGCTGGCCGGCAAAGGCGCCTGGTCGAGGCCGCTGACTTCACCGATAGTCGTTGTCAGGTCATTCACCGTCTCGAAGGCGCAGGGCGCCAGGCCACCCTTTTGCGCACGCAAGGCCGCCAGCGTCGCTTCGAGGCCGTGGCCAAGGCAGCTTGCAGCAGTGAAATGGGAAAGCCAGAGCGAATTCAACAAATCAATCCATCCAGATGTCGTGCGTTTTTAATCAATTCCACAAGTCGGTTTCCTTCAAATCCGGCCGGGGGTTAGCGCTGTGTCTGCACGGTGGCGCAATGACAGCCAGGCCGCCACCCCTCCCAGCATGAGGCCGCCCCACACATCGACCGCCACATGCTGGCGGGTGGCAAGGGTGGAATAAATGATACCGATACACCACATCCAGTTGAATAGCCGACTCCACCGCGGTGCGCCGAATCGACGCAGCAGGTGATCC
>JAUPLV010000266.1 GCA_030836725.1 Pseudomonadota bacterium
CAACAGCGGGAGTCCAGGCGGGATGTGCCGACCGTCCCATGTTCGGCCATTGCTGCCGGTGGCGCTGACCAAGTCCAATGGCCGGTGTCGCGCTGGTTGCTGCCGTTGACGCCGTACTCTGCCTGAACGGCAGCTTTGGTCACCGGCGAAGGACGGCACCTGTTAAGGGTTGTACGATGCCTGCCCTCATCCGCAGGCCTGACAGTACGCGAGCGCGCCCAGCGGGCAGGCGTCGGACAAGCCTCGAGGGAGGAAACCGCGGAATGCACCGATGACGGCTGGGGAGCCTACCGGTCTATGGGGATTTGAAGGGTTGCACTCGAGCTGGACGTGGCGATGAGGCGGATCAACTTCTGCTGGGCAGCTGTTCGATATCGCCACCCGGAGCGGATACGCTCAATGATCCGGGGTGGTCTCAGGCACCAAACCCCATTATTCCAGCGCAGGGCAAAGCCGTCCGCTATCGGCACTGGACACTGAAGAGCCGACGGTTGGCTGATGCATCGGGAAGCGGTCACGCTCATGGCGCACCTCGAAACGGTGGTGGTGCACGGATCGGTTGCCCGCGCATCAGAACCTCAACCACGATCATCGCTGCCCCACAGTCCGGACAGACAAAGGTCGGCTGAGCAACGTTGGGGGCTGCATCCGTACCCGGGGAATCGGCGTTAGCGTTGGCTACGACGTGAAGCAATTCACGAACCTTCGCCAGGTGATCCCTCCGTCCGCTATTGGCAAGCAGCCCATAGTGGCGGATACGGTGGAAGCCCCCAGGCAGCACATGCAGCAGGAAGCGGCGCATGAACTCGTCGGCACCGAGCGTCATCGTCTTGTGCCGCGTCCTGCCCTTGGCGCGGTAATCCTTCCAGCGGAAGCTGACGCCGCGTTCGTCCAGGGCGATCAATCGGCTGTTGGAGATTGCCACCCGGTGGGTATAACGCGACAGATACGCCAGCACCGCCGCCGGCCCGGCAAACGGGCGCTTGGCGTAGACCACCCACTCACATTTCCGCAACGGTTGCAGCCAATCGGCGAAGATCGTTGCGTCGGTGAGCTGCGCGTAGTCACCGAAGAACTGCAATTGACCGCTGCGATACGCCGTCTCGAGCGCTTCAAGGAAGCGGCGGCGAAACAGCCGCGACAGCACTCGCACCGGCAGGAAGAAGCCCGGCTTGCATGAGACCCAGCGCGTGCCGTCGGGCGACAGCCCGCCGCCGGGGACGATGCCATGCACGTGGGGATGGTGCGTCAGCGCCGATCCCCACGTGTGCAGCACCAGGGTCACGCCGATGTGCGCGCCCAGATGCTTCGGGTCGGCGGCAATGGTGCGCAGGGTCTCGGCGGCGACCTCGAACAGCAGTGCATAGATCACCGCCTTGTTGGTGTAGGCGATGGCACTGATCGGGGCCGGCAGGGTGAACACCACGTGGTAATAGTCCACCGGCAGCAGATCGGCCTGGCGGGCTTCGAGCCAACGCCGTGCGGCGGTTCCCTGGCATTTCGGGCAATGCCGGTTACGGCAGGAATTGTAGGCGATCTCGGTATGCTCGCAGGCGTTGCAGTGCAGCACATGTCCCCCCAGCGCCGCGCTGCGGCACTGTTCGATGGCCGACATGACCTTGATCTGCCCCCGGCTCAGGTGGCCACACTCAGCTTGCCGCCAGGCTGGCCCGTGGACACGGAAGATATCCGCGACCTCCAGGGCGCAACGTCCCATGGCCGCGACCTATGCGGGATGCAGGGTCTCGATGGGACTGACCACCTCGCGCAGGATGTCGGTGGCGACCTGAGCATACAGTGCGGTGGTCTCGAGCTTCTTGTGTCCGAGCAGAACCTGGATCACCCGGATATCCACCTTGGCTTCCAGCAGGTGGGTGGCGAAGCTGTGACGCAGCGTATGCATGGAGACGCGCTTGTCGATGCCCGCTGCGTCTGCTGCGGCATGGATGGCCCGGTTGAGCTGACGGGTGCTGAGCGGGTCGATCGGATCGAGGCCCGGAAACAGCCAGCCGCCATCGAGCATCCTGCCCTGGGCACGCGCGACCCGCCACCAGCTGCGCAGGCGCTTGAGCAGCACCGGCGAGAGCATAGCGTAGCGATCCTTGCTGCCCTTGCCCTGTTCAATGCGCAGCGTCATGCGCTGGCTGTCGATGTCGCCAATCTTCAGCGCCACCACCTCGCTAGCGCGCAGTCCTGCGCCGTAGGCGACCGAGAGCGCCGTCTGATGCTTGAGGTTGCCGGCCGCAGCGATCAGGCGCGCCACCTCCTCACGGCTCAATACCACCGGCAGCGTGTGCGGGACATGCACCGGCTGCATCTTGGCCGTCAGCTCGGGATGATCGGCGGTAACGTCGAAGAAGAACTTCAGCCCGGTGATGGCCGCATTGAGCGAGACCGGCGAGATGCCGTGATCGACCAGATACAACTGGTAGTTGCGCAGATCCTCCACGCTGGCGGTGTCGGGCGGCCGGTGCAGATAGCCGGCGAACTGCCGTACGGCGCGCAGATAGTGGCTCTGTGTCTTGGGGGAGAGCTTGCGCATCCGCATGTCGTCGATCATGCGTTGCCGCAGCGGACTGATGGTTTGAGGGGAAGGTTTCATGGCTCGGCTCCTGTCGAAGTACGAGGCGGATTGCCTCATTCCTCAACATAGAAACCGGGGCCTTGGTCTCAACTACCTACCGGCCCCGAATCGGAGCGCCTACCGCGCGAGCGGTTTAGTCCTTTGGCCGATAGCACGCATACGG
>JAUPLV010000020.1 GCA_030836725.1 Pseudomonadota bacterium
CCCGCTTCCGCCCAACCCGGCGGAACTGGTCAGCAGTACCAAGATGGTTTCCCTGCTGTCGCTGGCTGCCAAGAAATTCGATCACATCATCATCGACGGTCCGCCTGTGCTGGGCCTGGCCGATGCCCCCCTGCTCGGCAGCATTGCCGATGCGACGATCATGGTGGTCGAGTCCGGCGGCACCCGCCGCGATTTTGCCCGCGGCGCAATCAAGCGCCTGCGAAGCACCCGCACCCATCTGCTCGGCGGCGTGCTCACCAAGATGCATGCGCGCAGCCAGTCCTACGATTACTACAGCAGCCACTATTACCAGTACGGCGCCAATCTGGAGGCCAAGGGCTGACATGATTTCCAGCCGGAACATCGACACGGCGGGCATCGTCGCGCTGGCGCTGGCGTTTCACCGTGCGCCCACCCAGCACGCGGATCTGCTGCATGGGCGGACGCCGCTGCCGCCGGGCGTGGACATCCTCCTGAAACTGGCGGGCGGCAGCGCGCCGGATCCCGCCCATGCGGCACTGGCGAGCCCAGACGAACTCAAGGCCGCGGCAATGTTCTTTGTCGAGCAGGTGCTGTTCCACCATGACGTCAGCCATTACCGGGTGCTGGGCGTGGAGCCGGGCGCATCGCTCGACCAGATCAAGGAGCACCACCGCCTGCTGATGCGGGTGTTCCACCCGGATCGGGATAATCGCGCGGACGACTGGAAAGGCGCGTTTGCCACCCGCATCAACCTTGCCTACTCGAACTTGCGCGACCCGGATGCGCGCCAACGCCACGATGCCGAGTTGAAGCAGGTCGTACAGCCGGGATCGCCTTCACGGGCTGCCCGCCGGGCCACGCCCATGCACAGGCCGGCCGCGCGGGTTTCGCGCGCGAGCGGGCTGCCGCCCATCGTGATGCGTCACCTGCCGCAATGGGTGCTTGCCGGCACGGCGCTGGTCGCATTCGGGGTTGTAGGCACCGTCTACCTGGACAATCCGCCCGCGCACACGGTGGCTGCCGGGATCCCCATCCCGCCTGCCGCCCCCATGCGCGAAACTGCGGCTGAACTTGCCCCGGCAGTGGAAACGATCATCACGGGGCCGGAAACAACGGCACTGCCGCCCGCACCCGACGCCCTGCCGCAACAGCCCGCCAGTATTGCTGCGCCCGCGCCGATGGTCACGCTGATGCCCGCGTCCGCTCCCAAACCCGCTCCTGCCCCGGTGCAGACGCCTCCCCGTACCAGGACGCCGGTTCAGGTCGCAACGCGCCCGGTGTTGTACAAAACACCCGCATTGCCCGCCCGGGCAACGGTTTCCCACCAAGCTCCCGCAACGGCACCACAGCCAGCCATGGGCCGGGCCGCGCAAGGGGTCGCCAACATCGTGCCGGCGCCCGTCCTGGCGCAGCCTAGCGATGAGCCGGCCTTGACCGATATTGCCCCCGTTCCGAACCCGCAGCCGGAGGTGATGGTCCCCAAGCTTGCCCGGCCGGCGCCGCGCACAGCCGAGGTTGCCACACGCCCCACCCAGGCTGACCCGAACACCACGCTGTCGCAATTCAAATCGAGCTACGAACGCGGGGACACGCAGGCGTTCATGTCGCTTTTCGACGAGGTCGCAATCGGCAGTGCGGGTGGAAAATCCCAGATCCGGCGTCAGCACGATTCGCTGTTCCGGACGACGGATTTGCGCCATATCGCGATCGACGGCATGGCCTGGTCGCAGGAAGGCGACTGGATTCGTGGCGAGGGGCGCTACCGCAAGACGCAGATGCCGAAAGGCGAACTCAAGCTGCAGACCGAAACCGGCATCATCCGCATCGAACTGCTGCGGAACGGCGGTCGGGCGCTGATCATGGGACTCGACTATCAGCCCGGAGGACGGTCGTGATGCCGGACACCCGGGTTCTCAAGCAGCGTTGGCCGACTCCGCTGAAATGGGCGCTTTACGCGCTGGCGGGCGCTTGGCTGACCTGGCGAATCGTGTTGCTGGGAATGGCCAGCCATCAGGCCCAGGAATTGGAAAACCCCGAAGCCGCGTTGAAGTTGGATGCCCATCACCCAGGCGCTCATCTGGCGCTGGGCCTTCGCGAACGCACGAACAATCCCGAGGCCGCGCGTGCGCATCTGCAGGCGTCCATCGATGCCAATCCGGCCGACGGACGGGCTTACGCAGCGCTCGGACGCCTGCTTGAGATCCGAGGGGAAGGCGAGCCGGCGCGCAAGGCGATGGAAACCGCGTCGCGCCTGTCGCCGCAGCGCAGCGATGTGCAGATGGAGGTCGCGGCCTACTGGATGCGCCAGGGCAATCTGGAGCGCGCGCTGGGACACTGGAACACGGTTTTGCGACATCGCAACGACCTGCATCCGCAGGTGTTTCCGGAATTGCTGCTACTGGCTTCCGACCCCGCCCACCATGCCGCCTTCATGGCCCTGCTGAAGCAGCCGGTGCCGTGGTGGCCGGCCTTTTTCAACCATGTCGCCAGCCGCGCGCCCAAGACGAACACCGTTCGCGTGCTGTACAACCTGCAGTTGGATGGGCCGAACGCGCCGACGCCCGACATGCTGCGCGCCTATCTCGCCCGGCTGCAGAAGGAGGGCGATTGGCTGGAAGCCTGGTTCGTCTGGCTCAACAACCTGCCGAAAGAGCAACTCGGCAAGATGGGGTATTTGTACAACGGCAGTTTCGAGACTCCGCTATCGGGCCTGGGATTCGACTGGATTGTCGAGAATCATCCAGCGGTATCGTTGAGTACCGCGTCGACCTATGACACTTCCGGCGAGCGGGCACTGCGCGTGAGCTTTCGCGGCCAGCGCGTCCAATTCCAGCATCTGCACCAGTACCTGATGCTGCCCCCCGGCAACTACAGCCTTAAAGGACGCGTGCGTCCGGACAGGCTGCTGGTTGAAAAGGGCATGCAGTGGGCACTCTACTGCGTCGGAAAGAATAAGCCGCTCGCTGTCACTGGCCGCTTTCGCGGCAGCGAACCGTGGACCCACTTCCGCACTGCGTTCGATATTCCAGCTTCCGGCTGCCCGGTGCAGATGCTGCGCCTGGAACTCGCGGGGACGATCCGGCTCGATTTCGATGCCCTCGGCACCATCTGGTTCGACAGTCTCGTCATCGAGAAGGTGCACTGATGAATGAAACCGCTTTACAGGTGGCGATAGTCGGGCGGAAAATTCGACCATTGTCAATGTGGCATCTTGGGTAATGGTATTATTGTGGGCGATCTTATTGAAATTTCCTGTCTTTGACCGGTTACGGTGTCTCCGAAAAGATGGACATTTCACAGCGCGGAACGATGCGTCAATCCAGAATCGCATCATGCTCAAAGAACTGGAACACTTCGCTCCAAATGCTCTGGCAAGTAGTTGATTTTTGATTTTCGAGCGTCCGGATGACCGGGCGGCCTGATGAATCCGGGAGATGCAACATGAACATGCGTTCGACTTTGAATATTCTCGCAACCCTGCTGCTCGTGGGAACCGCCAACATGGCATCGGCACAGGACAATCCGCCTGAGGTCGCCACCCTGGAGAAGGCCGAAGGCTCGGTCATGGTCGACAAGGGCAAGGGATACGCCTCCACCAAAAACAAGGCCACGCTGCATGAGGGCGACCGCTTGATCACACTGGCCAACTCCACCGCTGAAATCGTGTACGACGATGGTTGCAGGGTGACGTTGAAAGAAAACAGCCTGATCGAGATCGCAAAAGATCCGGGCTGCAAGGCCATCATCGCTGCCGTCAACTCCACCACAATTGGCGCCCCCGGAGCTGTTGCCACATCGTCGATCGGGCCGGTTTTGCTGGGCATTGGCGCTGTCATCGTCATCTCTGGAAAAGATGACGAGCCGATCAGCGGTCAGTAACCTCTTTCGCGCACCATCCGCATGAAGTCCAACGATCCTCCCGTACGCAAGCGGGACGGGCTGGATTATTTTGCTTTCTTTCTCCTCGCGGCCACGCTGCTGTTCGCCCCCCTGATCAAGGGCGGCAACCGCCCCCTCCCGCTGCTGACGCTGGAACTGGCAGCCGTGCTGCTGCTGGCTTATCCGCTGATGCGCCCGGTTTTTCTGCGGCGTCTCCCGGTCGGGTTTCTGGTTGGGCTCGCCCTGCTGATTCTGTTGCCCATGATTCAGCTATTGCCGATGCCCTTCACGATCTGGCAGACCCTGCCCGGCAGGGAACTCTACGCCAAGGCGCTGGCCGCATTCGGCGTGTCGGGCGATGCCGGCATGCGCCCGCTGTCGCTGATACCGCGGGCGACCGAAGCTGCCTGGCTTGCGCTGCTGCCGCCGCTGGCTGTGTTTCTGGTAGCGGTCAGCCTGAGCGAAACCGCGTTGCGCAAGCTTGTCTACCTTTTCATCGGCATCGCTTCGATACAGGCGATTCTTGCCCTGGTGCAATTCGGCGGCGGCGCCGCCACGACTTTCCGCCTGAGCCTGAGCGATATCGGCACAGGCGTGGGCACCTACGTCAACCGCAACCATCTGGCAGGCCTGCTGGCAATGGCGCTGCCCGTCGCTCTCGGCCTGCTGGCTTCGCGCATCGGACGCCCTGAGGAAGACATGCGCTACTTCAGCAGGGGGCTGCTTAGCCGGCTGGCCGACGCACTGTCCCATTCTTCCAGGCTCAACCAGATCCTGATCTTCGGCGCGGTCTGCATCGCCATCCTGCTGGGCGTTATATTCAGCCGGTCCCGGTCGGGGATCTCGCTGGCGATGCTGGGGATTCTGCTGAGCGCGATTTTTTACGGGCACAGGATAGGCGGGCAACGCTCGACCAATCTGGTCGCCCTGTTCAGCGTCATCGGACTGGCGCTGGCGCTGGAAGTGGGCCTGGCGCCGGTACTGGAGCGCTTTTCCGTCGAAGGAACGCTGGAAGATGCGCGCTGGGATATCTTTGTCAGCAGCGTGACCGGGCTTGGGAGCTTCTTCCCCTTCGGCAGCGGGCTCGGCACCTACCCCGATATTTATCGGCGCTTTCAGCCCGACTCGATCGCCCAATTCGTCAATCACGCGCACAACGACTACATCGAGTATGTGTTCGAGGGGGGGCTGATTGCGGTGGCAGTGATCCTGCTGTTTCTCGTCATGTATGTGCGCGCCTGGCCACGGCTGTTTCACCTGCCGCAATGGGGAACGCTCAGCTTCATGCAGGTCGGCGCGGGCATCGGCCTGCTGCTGATGGCATTACACGGCATGACCGACTACAACTGGCACATCCCGGCCAACGCCATCTACTTTGCCCTGCTGGCCGGGGTATTCTTTCACCGCGGCGAAAAGCCCCCCCTTGTCGAACCTGAAACCAAGCCGGAAGTCACCATCCCATTGGCGCCTCAGGTACCGGTGCCGCCGCAAGTGCCAGCGGTTCCGTCAAGCGCCAAGAATCCGTTCGACGACTGACCCGTAGCCGCGGTCAAACCGAAGCGGTTTGTCTATTCACCCGCATCGATCGCCCTGATCGCCATTTCGCCTTCCGCGCCGGATTCCTCGACCCGCAGCACGCGCACCGGCAGGTAATGCCGGTCGATGGCAAGCCAGATTTCGAAGCGCCCTTCCTCGCCGGTCTTGCGTGCAAGATGCAGCGTTCGGAGCGGGCCGAGCGCGGTCTCCAGAATTTCTTCGCCGCGCACATCGTAGGTGTAGTGACGCAGCTTTTTGCCGTTGAACACCGCGTAGGCCAGTTGTCCGCCCGATGGCGGGGCGGTCAGAGCCATCTGGAAAAAAAGGCTCAGCGCGTCCTGCACGTCGCCGGTATAGGAAAAGTGGCGCGTCGAGCCTTTGGCCGGGCTCAGCGTGAGGCTGCCGCTGGCCGCATCGAAACGCGCGCTGCTGCGCTTGTCGCCGCGCTGGTCCCAGAACTCCTCGGGCATCAGGCCGCGTTCGGTGATCCGCCCGCGGCTGGTCTGCGCGAAACGCCCGCTGTAGAACACGCTGGTCAGGCCGGTGGCCGCGGCCACGCTGGTGATGGTGTAGCGATCGCCTTCGTTGACCCATATCAGGGTCTGTTCGCCGCGAGCCGGCCCGTAGCGCAGGTGGAAGCGCAGGTCGAGACGCGAAGGCAGCGAATTGAGCGGAGGCAATGCCGGTTCCGCCGTTGGCTCCGCCGCGGCTTCGGGCTCGGGTTCCGCCGGGGGCATCTCTTCGACGGGTTCCGCGATGGCGACGACCTCTTCGGCATCGGCGGCAGTCTCGGGCGCAAGCGCTTCAGGGATCGGCTCGGGTCGCGGGTCGGCCGGCGGCACGGGCCTGGGGCGCGGCGGCGCGGCGGGCGGTTTTGCCGCTGGCGGGCGCGCTGCCGGCACGGGCGACGGCGGCATCAGCCGCGCTTCGATAGGCGGCGGTTCAAAGGCTGCCTGCCATTGCGGCAGTTCCCACTGCAAACCGCCGAGCAGCCCGCCGTGCAGCAACAGCGAGCCCGCCAGGGCCAGCCACCACGGGCGGGCGCCGCGCATCACCCGATCTAGTCCTCGACGCTGGCGCTCACCAGGCGCTGCTCAAGGGTGACGCCGTCTTCGATGACCCGGATCTGTACCGGCAGGTTGTTGCGCGCCGGCGCGACCCACACGGTGACGGCTTTCTCGTCCGGCTTGTGCTTGATGCGCTGGTAGCGCTGGGTGGCCAGCGCGCCCAGCGGCGTCTGCAGGGCGCCGCCGTCGCTGCGCTCGTAATGGTAGTCGTGGAGGTCGCGGCCACTCACCAGTTGCAGGCTGTAATCGGCAGGCAGGCTGGGGGCGAACATGAAGTTGTACAGCTGCGACAACTGGTCCTGCGCGCCGCGTTGAAGGCCGTTCACCTGCCATGTTTCACCCTTGTATCGATAGGTGATGCTGCGCTGCTCCCAGTCGAGGCGCGCGGTCGCCAGCTTGTGCGGCGCATCGCTGCGGGCATGCTGGAACTGGGTGGGGCGAAGCCCATGCGGGGTCACCGCGCCGGTGCTTTCGAGGCGGATGCTGCCCGGCCACAGCAGTTTCAGCGGACCGTCCGCCCGCATTTCGCTGGCGAGGGTGTAACGGTTGCCGTCGCGGCTGAAGGTGTCGGTCACCTGGCCGAGCTTGTGGCCGTTGCGATAGAGGTCGTACATCAGGCTCATCCGTTGCGGGGCGTCGGCCTGGGCCGTCGCGACAAGCATGAGCCCGAATGCCGGTAACAGGCGTTTGAGCATGGTCACATTCCAGTGGGAAGCACAGACTGTGACGTCGGATCGTCCTTCAAGTTTACGTGGCCGCGATTTATTTCCAGTCGCCCTTCGGCAAACCAGCGGATCGCCTGGGGATAGATGCGGTGCTCCTGCGCCAGCACCCGTGCCGCCAGCGTGTCGGGCGTGTCGTCCGCCCGCACCGGCACCGCGGCCTGGATGACGATGGGGCCATGGTCGAGGTCGGCGGTGACGAAATGCACGGTGCAGCCGTGGATCTTGATGCCTTCGGCAAGCGCACGCTCGTGGGTCTTGAGCCCGGGGAACATCGGCAGCAGCGAAGGATGGATATTCAGCAGGCGGCCCTCGAAGCGCGCGATGAAGGCCGGGCTGAGGATGCGCATGTAGCCGGCGAGCACCACGAGATCGGGTTGATGACGCTCGATTTCATCGGCCAGCAGGGCGTCGAAGGCGACGCGGTCGGGATGCTCGGTGTGGTCGAGCGCGACCGCGGCAATGCCGCGCGAGCGGGCGTATTCCAGCCCGGCCGCCCGCGGACGGTTGCTGATGACGGCGGCGATCTCGATCGGCAGCCGCGCCTCGGCAATCGCCCGGAAATTGCTGCCGCGCCCGGACAGCAGCACGACGATCCGGCAACTCACGAATAGATGACCTGCTCGGCGCCTGCGGGTCGCACAACGATCTCGCCGATCCGCCACACCGTTTCGCCGCTTGCCGCGAGGTGGGCCATCGCCGCGGCGGCGTCGCTCGCGGCCACCACCACGCACATGCCGATGCCGCAGTTGAAGGTGCGCAGCATTTCGGCGGTCTCGACGTTGCCGGCCTGTTGCAGCCAGTCGAACAGCGGCGGGCGGGTCCAGCTTTGTTGGTCGACGCGCGCGGCGACGTTTTCCGGCAGGCAGCGCGGCAGGTTGCCGGTGATGCCGCCGCCGGTGATGTGGGCCATGCCCTTGACCGGGAGCTTTTCGATCAGCGACAACAGCGGCTTGACATAGATCCGCGTCGGCGCCATCACCGCGTCGGCGAAGGGACGGCCGTGAAAATCGGATTGCAGGTCGACGCCGGAGATTTCGATCAGCTTGCGGACCAGCGAGTAGCCGTTGGAATGGGCGCCGCTGGAGGCGAGCCCCAGGACCACGTCTCCCGGCACGATCGACTGGCCGCCGATGACTTTCGATTTTTCCACCACGCCGACGGCAAAGCCGGCCAGGTCGTACTCGCCTTCGGGGTACATGCCGGGCATCTCGGCGGTCTCGCCGCCGATCAGCGCGCAGCCGGCCTGCTCGCAGCCGGTGGCGATGCCGGCGATCACCGCTTCGGCGGTGTCGAGGCTCAATTTTCCGGTGGCGAAGTAATCGAGAAAGAACAAGGGCTCGGCGCCCTGCACCAGGATGTCGTTGACGCTCATCGCGACCAGGTCGATGCCGACGGTGTCGTGGCGGTCCAGCTCGAACGCCAGCCTGAGCTTGGTGCCGACGCCATCGGTGCCGGAGACCAGCACCGGCTCGCTGAATTTCTTGGAAATCTCGACCAGCGCACCGAAGCCGCCGATGCCCGTCAGCACTTCGGGGCGCATGGTGCGCCTGGCCAGCGGCTTGATGCGCTCGACCAGCGCATCGCCGGCGTCGATATCGACGCCGGCATCTTTATAGGAAATGGAAGACACACCCGGCTCCAGAAGCAAAAAGTGCGGTATTTTACCGCCTATGACGACTCCCCGCCCGCTCAATCTCCCCTGGCTTGCCCTTGCCGTGCTGCTCGTCGCCGGCGGTCTGGTCTATCTGCTCGGCCCCATTCTCACCCCCTTCCTGGCAGGCGCCCTGCTGGCCTACATTTTCGACCCGCTGGTGGACCGGCTGCAAACGCGGGGACTGTCGCGCACCGCCGGAACGGTTCTGGTGATCGTGCTGGCTGGACTGGTCCTGTTCGCGCTGCTGCTGATCGCGCTGCCGCTGTTCCAGGGTCAGTTCGCCGAATTGAGCCAGCGCGTGCCGGCCGCGCTCGACCTGCTGCAGAGCCGTTTCCTGCCCTGGCTGCAACAGACCTTCGGCATCGCCATCGACCCTGATCTGGCTGCGATCAAGACCTGGCTGACCGAAAAAGCCACGCAAAGCGGCGCCGACTGGCTGCCGACCCTGCAAACCGGCGCACTCGCCATCGTCGGCCTGCTGGCCAACCTGCTGCTGATTCCGGTGGTGATGTTCTATCTGCTGAAGGACTGGGACGTGATGGTGGCGCGCGTGGCCTCGCTGATGCCTCGGCCCTGGATGGGCGCGGCCACGCGTGTCGCGGGCGCGATGGACGCGGTGGTCGGCGAATTCCTGCGCGGGCAGATGGCGGTGATGGCCGCCCTGTCGCTGTATTACGCGATTGCGCTGTGGGCGGCGGGACTGGATTACGCGCTGCCGATCGGCATCCTCACCGGCGTGCTGTCCTTCGTGCCCTTCCTCGGCTTCGGGCTCGGCATGATCCTGGCGCTGCTGGTGGCGCTGCTGCAATTCGCCGACTGGACCGGCGTCGCCTGGGTGGCGGGGATCTATCTCGCCGGACAGGTGATCGAAAGCTATGTCATCACCCCGCGCCTGGTCGGCGAGCGCGTCGGCCTGCACCCGGTGGCGGTGATCTTCGCGCTGGCCGCGTTCGGTCAGCTGTTCGGCTTCGTCGGCGTGCTGCTGGCAGTGCCGCTGGCGGCTATCCTGCTGGTGGCGCTGCGCGAACTGGTCGGTGCTTACGAGATCAGCGCCTTGTATCGCGGCGGCTATAATCCTGTATCCATTCACTCCCCCGCTTCCGCCATGTCCGCCCCGCTTCCCGGCCAACCCCTTCTCGAATCCCGCATCGCCTCCCTGCCGCTGGTCCATAAGGGCAAGGTGCGCGACATCTACGCCGTCGGCGACGACAAGCTCCTGATCGTCACCACCGACCGCCTGTCCGCCTTCGATGTAGTGATGCCGACGCCGATTCCCGGCAAGGGCGAGGTGCTCACCAAAGTGTCGGCCTTCTGGTTCGACAAGCTGAAAGCCATCGTGCCGAGCCAGGCGCTCGACATCGCGCCGGAATCGGTGGTACTGGAGTCCGAGCGCGACCAGGTGGCGGGCCGCGCCATCGTGGTGAAAAAACTCAAGGCGTTGCCGGTCGAAGCCATCGTGCGCGGCTATCTGGTGGGATCGGGCTGGAAGGAATACCAGTCCAGCCAGTCGGTGTGCGGGATCGCGCTGCCAGCCGGCCTCAAGCAGGCCGACCGCCTGCCCGAGCCGATCTTCACCCCGTCGACCAAGGCGGCGGTCGGCGCCCACGACGAGAACATCGCGTTCGAGCAGATGGCCGAACTGATCGGCGCCGATCTGGCCAGGCAAGTGCGCGACGTCAGCCTTGCCCTGTACAAGGCCGCGGCGGAGTACGCGCTCACCCGCGGCATCATCATCGCCGACACCAAGTTCGAATTCGGCCTCGACGAAGCCGGAAAACTGGTGTGGATCGACGAGGCGCTGACCCCGGATTCGTCGCGCTTCTGGCCTGCCGACCAGTACCGGCCCGGCAGCAATCCGCCCAGCTTCGACAAGCAGTTCGTGCGCGACTGGCTGGAAGCCAGCGGCTGGAACAAACAGGCGCCGGGGCCGGAACTGCCCGCCGAAATCGTCGGAAAAACCGGCGAGAAATACCGCGAGGCGATGACGCGGCTGCTGGGGTAAAAGCACCTTATCCGTGAAAAAACGCGAAGTCGGCTTTGCCGATATCGGGTGCAGTAAGGTGCATATGTTTCTTTAGCGAACTTAAGGAGACGCTGATTAATCCGTCTTTGCGAGGCGCGAAGCGACGCGGCAATCCAGAAATTCCTGCTTAATCAATGCGCTGGATTGCCGCGCTTCGCTCGCAATGACGGCCATATCGAATTAATCAGTGTTTCCTTAAAGCCTTTTATCCGCGCGACTCGCGCGAGCAATTGTTCGGCTGGTGACGCTTTTTCTGCCAGCGCATGCTGTCAGGCGGCCTCTTTGAGCAGCGGCTGAATTTTGGGCTGCTTGCGCTTTAGGGCTTGCCACAGGTCGTACTGGGCCTGCAGGCCGATCCACAAGTCGGGCGAGGTGCCCAGCCAGCGTGAAAGCCGGATGGCCATGTCCGCGGAAATCCCCGTTTTGCCGTTCAGAATCTTGCTCAGGGATACGCGAGACACATAAAGATCAGCAGCCGCTTGCGTCACGCTCATCCCTTCCGGAATCCATTCGCGCAGTACGGTTCCGGGGTGGGGTGGGTTATGCATTCTGGTCATATTCATTCCTTCAGTGATAGTCCTGGTAATCGACCAGCTCGGCATCCGCATTCTGGAAGAAATTTGGGTAGGGTGCACACTCCGCGCACCCTGCGTTCTGCAAATTGCCTAGTAGAACGTCCACACCATGCGCAGCGCCAGCACGAGCAGCAGCAGCACGAATATCCGTTTCAGGGGCCTCACCGGCAGGCGGTGAGCGGTGCGGGCACCGAGCGGGGCGGTGAGCACGCTGCCGATGACGATGCCGGCAAGCGCCGGCAGATAGACGAAGCCGAGGCTGCCGGCGGGCAGACCGCTGACGTTCCAGCCGCCCAGCACATAACCCATCGCGCCGGAGGCGGCGATGGGGAAGCCGATCGCCGCGGAGGTGGCGATGGCGCGGTGCAGCGGGATGTTGTGCCACAGCATGAACGGCACCGACAGGGTGCCGCCGCCGATGCCGACCCAGCTCGATACCGCGCCGATCACGCTGCCCGCCAGGGTGGTGCCGGCGCGCCCCGGTAGCCCGCGTTGCGGCGCCGGCTTGAAGTCGAGCCACATCTGGATGGCGGCGTAAAACAGGAAGGCGACGAAAAACAGCTTCAGTACCAGCGCCGACATCCGCGCCGCCAGCAAGGCGCCGAGCAGCGTGCCGAGCAGGATGCCGGGGGCGATGCGCCGCAGCAGCGGCCATTCGACCGCGCCGTGGCGATGGTGCGCGCGCACGCTGGAAAGCGAGGTGAACAGGATGGAGGCGAGCGAAGTGCCGAGCGCCAGCTGCGGCTCCATGCCGGCGGCGAGGCCATTCGCGTGCAGCAGCATGATCAGCACCGGAACGATGATGAGGCCGCCGCCGACGCCGAGCAGACCGGCGACGAAGCCGACCACCAGCCCGAGGCCGACGTAGGCCGCGAACAGCGCGGAGACCAGTTCCGGCATCAGAGGTGCTTGACGATGAAGGCGTACTCGGCCGGATCGACCGGGGTGATCGAAAGGCGGTTGCCCTTCTGCAGGATGCGCATGTGGGCGAGTTCGGGATAGCCGCGGATTTCGGACAGCGGCATGAGCCGCGTCTTCTTCACCAGCTTCACGTCGACGTTGAACCAGCGCGGGGTTTCCGGCGTCGCCTTGGGGTCGAAGTACTTGTTCTTCGTGTCGAACTGGGTGGCGTCGGGATACGCCGGCGTACCGACTTCGGCCAGCCCGGCGATCCCCGGCTCGGCGCACGACGAATGGTAGAACAGCACCTTGTCGCCGGGCCGCATCTGGTCACGCATGAAATTGCGCGCCTGATAATTGCGCACGCCGTACCAGGCGACGCTCTGCTTCGGCATGGCGGCGAGGTCGTCGATGCTGACGTCGGAGGGCTCGGACTTCATCAGCCAGTAGCGCATGTTCAGGCGCGCTTGATCAGGGTGCCGACACCTTCCGGGGTCAGGATTTCCAGCAGCAGGGCATGCTCGACGCGGCCGTCGATGATGTGCGCGGTCTTGACGCCGCTGTTCACCGCGTCGACCGCGTAGCCGACCTTGGGGATCATGCCGCCGGAGATGGTGCCGTCGGCGATGCGCTCGTCCACCTGCCGCGGGGTCAGGCCGGTGAGCAGCGCGCCCTCCTTGTCCAGCACCCCCGGAGTATTGGTGAGAAAAATGACCTTCTCCGCCTTCAGCACGCCCGCCAGCTTGCCGGCCGCGACATCGGCGTTGATGTTGTAGGCATTGCCTTCCGCGTCGGTGCCGAGCGGCGCCACCACCGGGATGAAATCGCCCGAGTCGAGCAGTTCGATGATCTTCGGATCGATGCTGGTGATCTCGCCAACCTGGCCGATGTCGAGGAACTTGCCCGACTCTTCCTGGCTCGCCACCAGCATTTTCTTGGCGTGGATGAAATTGCCGTCCTTGCCGGTCAGCCCCACCGCCTTGCCGCCGTGCTTGTTGATGAGGGTGACGATGTCCTGGTTGACCAGGCCGCCGAGCACCATTTCCACCACGTCGAGCGTTTCCTCGTCGGTCACCCGCATGCCCTGGATGAAATCGGACTGCTTGCCGATTTTTTTCAGCAGGCTGGCGATCTGCGGGCCGCCGCCGTGCACCACCACCGGGTTCATCCCCACCAGTTTCAGCAGCACCACGTCCTTGGCGAAGGCTTCCATCAGATGCCGTTCGGTCATGGCGTTGCCGCCGTACTTGATGACGATGGTCTTGTCGTAGAAACGCTGGATGTAGGGCAGGGCTTCGGAGAGGATGGCGGCTTTTTCGGCTGCGGTGCGTGGGGTGGTCATGGCGACTCCGGGTTAAGTTGGGCGGATTTTACGTGAATAAAAAAGGCGGCGCGAAGCCGCCTTTGCGCCCAGGGGCGCAACCCCGGCCCGACGGATCAGTGCCGATGCTGGTGCTGCATGGCGCCGCCGCCCATGGCGCGCGCTTCCGCCCGCACTTCGACCGTCTGCTGCTTGCCGTCCGACTCCACCGTCAAGACCAGCGGGATGACGTCGCCGGCGACGATGGGTTTGGGCAGGTTCATCAGCATGAGGTGAAAGCCGCCGGGCTCAAGCGAAACGGTCTTGCCTTTCGGCAGGTCGATCGCCTTCACTTCGCGCATGCGCATCACGTCGCCATCCATCTTCATTTCGTGCACCTCCACCCGCGGTATGGCGGAGCTGGATGCGCCGAGCAGACGCGCGTCGGCGTCGGACTGGATCTTCATGTAGGCGCCGCTGACCTTCTGCCCGGGCATGCTGGCACGCACCCAGGCGTCGGTGACGCTGATTTCGGCGGCCCAGGCGGGCAGGCTGACGGCGCCCATCAGGAACGCGGCGGCAAACGTGGCTTTCATATTCATTCCTTTCGACATGTTCAATGCGTTCCCGCCATTCCGCGCACGGGCGGAATATCGCAGCCCGGCGGACGAAGCCCGTGGAGCCTGGGGCCGTGCAGGCCGCAAAAAAATCCCGCCGGAGAGGCGGGTAAGGGGGGATTGCGGTTCATCGAAAGCTCGACAAACCGCAGCCGAAGTGTAGGCGATACGCCCGCCCCGCACAACTGGACAAATTGTCGCAGCTTGTGCGCGCCGCACGGCCAATTACAATGGGTCCATGCCGTCCGCGCACGCTTCCACGCTGCTTTCCACCCTGCCCGCCCGTGCCCTTCTGGGACGGCTGCTGGCGGTGCGCGTGTCGCTGATTGCCGGCTGGACGGCGGGCATCGTCTGGCTGCACTGGGGGCTCGGCATCCTCATGCCGCTGATGCCGATGGGCCTGGTGCTGGCGCTGATGGGACTGTTCGCCTTGTCCACCGCATGGCGGCTGCGCCTCGACCTGCCGGCCACGCAGATGGAGTTTCTGTCGCACCTGCTGGCCGACCTCACCGCGTTCGCGGTGCTGGTGTTCTTCAGCGGCGGCGCGACCAACCCCTTCGTCTCGCTGATGCTGGTGCCAATCGTCATCGCCGCGATCAGCCTGCGCCCGCTCTGGGTGTGGGGACTGGCGTCCGTGGCGGGCGGCTACTACGCGCTGCTGCTGTTCAATTACCAGCCGCTGGCGATTGCCGATCCGGACGCCGCCTCCGCCATGCATCTGGGCGGCATGTGGTTCAATTTCCTGATCAGCGCCGCGCTGATCGCGTTTTTCGTGACCCGCATGCACGGCGCGCTGCGCGCACGCGACCAGGAGCTGTCCACCCTGCGCGAAACCCAGCTGCGCGACGAGCGCATCGTCGCGCTCGGCACCCAGGCCGCGCTGGCGGCACACGAGCTCGCCACCCCGCTCGCCACCATTCAGACCACCGCGCACGAACTCGCCCGCGAATTCGCCAACGACCCCGACATCGGCGCCGACTGCCGCCTGCTCGAAAAGCAGGCGCAGGCATGCAAGCGCATCCTCACCCGGCTCGCCGCGCGCGCGCAGGACACGCCGCCCGCCGCGCAGCCGCTCGATGCCTGGCTGCATGCGCTGATCGAACGCTGGCAGGTGCTTCGCCCGGAGGCGATGGTGGCCGCGAAACTGCCGGCTGGCCGCCGCGATTTCACCCCGCCCGACGGGCTGGAGCAGGCGATTCTCAACGTGCTGAACAATGCGGCGGACGCCTCCATCGACGCCGTCGAGTTCAGCGCGGAAACCATCGACGATGCACTGCTGATCGACATCGCCGACCGCGGCCCCGGCTTCACCCCGGAGCAGAGGGCGCAGGCCGGGCGCGTGCTGTTCAGCGGCAAGCCGGGGAGCGGCTGGGGCATGGGCCTCGCACTCACCCATGCCACGCTGGAGCGGCTGGGCGGCAGCCTCACCCTCGCCGAGCGCGACGGCGGCGGCACCCGCGTGCGCATCCGTTTACCCTGGAGCCAAGCCGAATGAATGCTGTATCGATGAAGCTGTTGATCGTCGAGGACGACGCCGATTTTGCCGCTGCCCTGGCGCGCGCCATGACGAAACGCGGTTTCGAGGTGGCGCTGGCGCACGACGCGGCCGAAGCCCATTCGGTGGCGGACAGTTTCGCTCCCAGCCATGCCGTGGTCGACCTCAAGCTGCCCGGCGAATCCGGGCTGAAGGTCGTCGAGCAGCTGGCCGCGCGCAGCCCCGTTCCCGCCATCGTCGTGCTCACCGGCTATGCCAGCATCGCCACCGCCGTCGAGGCAGTGCGGCTGGGGGCGCGGCATTACCTGGCGAAGCCGGCCAATGCCGACGAGGTTCTCGCCGCGCTGCTGCGCGATGAGCCCGATGCCGCACTGGAGGTCAGCCCCGAACCGCTGTCGGTGGCGCGTATGGAATGGGAGCACATCCAGAAAGTGCTGAACGAGCACGATGGCAACATCTCGGCCACCGCACGCGCGCTGAAAATGCACCGCCGCACCCTGCAGCGCAAACTCGACAAGCATCCGCCCAGGGCTGACTGAAACGCGACCAACCTTGCGCGCAGCGAAGGAGGCCCACCACCGCGCACCCCACAACCACCCCGCCAGGATCGCTCAGGCGCCCGCGCCCCAGTCGACCAGCCCGCTGTAGGCCGTGGCCAGCACCACGCCGCCGAACACGATGCGATACCAGGCGAACACCGTGTAGTCGTGGCGGCTGACGAACTTGATCAGGGTGCGCACGGCGATCAGGGCGCTGACAAACGAGGCGACCCCGCCGATCGCGAACAGCGGGATATCGCCGGCATCGAACAGCTGCCAGTTCTTGTAGAGGTCGTAGGCGGTGGCGGCAAACATGGTGGGGATGGCGAGAAGAAAGGAGAACTCCGCCGCCGCCTTCCTCGACAGCCCGAGGAACAGGCCGCCGATGATGGTGGCGCCCGAGCGCGAAGTGCCGGGAATCATCGCCAGCGCCTGCGCGAAGCCCACTGCCAGCGCGCGGCGCCAGTTGAGATCGTCCACCGTCGGCGTGCCGATCACGTGCTTGCGCCGCTCCGCCCACAAAATCAATATGCCGCCGATCACCAGCGCCGACGCCACCACGATGGGATTGAACAGGTAGTGCTTGATTTCCTTGTAGAACAGGAAGCCCAGCACCGCCGCCGGCAGAAAGCCCGCCATCAGGTTGACCGCCAGCCGCTGCGACGCCGGTTCCGTGCGCAGCGTCACCGCCACATGCGCAAGCCGCACCCGGTATTCCCACACCACCGCGAAGATCGCCGCCAGCTGGATGGCAATCATGAACACCTTGGCTTTCTCGCCATTGAAGCCCAGAAGCTGCCCCGCCAGAATCAGGTGCCCGGTGCTGGAAATCGGCAGGAATTCGGTGACGCCCTCGACCAGGCCGAGGATCAGGGCGTACAGCAACAGGGTGGAATCGGTCATCGTTGGCACAAAAAAGCGCGCCACACACGGCGCGCTCGTGATTATAGGGGCAGCGCGTGTAAGCCCAGTTAATACACCGCGTCGTGGCCACCCACATTCACCGGGATAATCTGTTCGTCCTGAATCAGGATTTCCAGGGTGATGCGGTAAGACAGGTTGATCGAAACCGAATTCAGGGTGTGCAGCTTGCCGCTCAGGGAATGCAGGCG
This sequence comes from Pseudomonadota bacterium, assembly GCA_030836725.1. GTDB lineage: Bacteria > Pseudomonadota > Gammaproteobacteria > Burkholderiales > Thiobacillaceae > Thiobacillus. The sequence continues at coordinate 17,405 of JAUPLV010000020.1, forward strand.
CAGCGACGGGTGATGCGGGTTCAGCTCAAGCAGTTGCAGGGTTTTGAGATACTGCTTTTCCAGATCGGGATGCCGCTTGAGAAAACGTGCCGCGCGTTTGGTGTACTGGTCGGTAAAAATCAGCCGATAACTCATGCCGACGATTTCACGCGCGCCAGATGGGCTTCCGGTGAAGCCTGCGTAAAACGTCCCGCCGCCAGATCGGCACGCGTTTCGGCCAACGCCGCCTCCAGCTCGCACTCGCGCAAATAGTGATACTGCGCAATATCCATCACCACGAAACGGTCCTTACCTCGCACCGAAACAATCGCTTCGGAATGCTCGGCAAGCGCGGACTCAATAGCGGCCACCCCTTTGGTTTTAAGGTCGTTGGCGGTGAGATGTGACATGGCGCGCACCTGAACGGGCTATTTAGAATGTGTTAAATAGTGCGCTTTACAGTGTGATTAATCAAGCGACAACCTGATAAGTCGGGTTACTCCACCCCCGCCGCGTCCGCCTTCACAAACGCCAGAATCACCTCGCGCACCACCTTGCGCTGCGCCACCGGCAACTTGAGGAAAGCTTCGAACACCTCGCGCTCCTGATAGCCGACGCCTTCGTCCCAGCGCTTTTGTTTGGCGCGCACCCGCTGGGCAACATGATCACCGTAACGCAACACATGCGGCTCCACATTCAGCCATTCCGCCAAGGCCTGCAACTTTTCCTGCGAAGGAATCGCCTCCCCACGCAGCCAGCGGGAAACAGCCTGAAACGTCACCGAACGACCCCAGTAGTGGCTGTTGAACCCCTTCTCCAATACCCCTGGCCGCGCCTCGTAGCCTGCGGCCACCATTGCATTCCGCAGTCTTTCGGCAAATTCGGTTTTTTCGTCCATGCCCCGGAAGTTAAATTCCGGTGGCGCTCTTATTAAACTTCGTGTTGTATTATTTGTTCAATTTTTAATTGAACTGTCTGTTCAGCCGCTCCAGCGACAGGACACACAACACAACAATGCCCAAGTCCCTGCTCGAACAACTGCCCGAAATCGTCGCCAAGGGCAGGCAGCAAGCCGAGAAAATCCTCGAAAGCATCGAAAGCCGCCACCGCGTGCAACTGCAAACGCGCGAAATTGTGCTGCCCGCGAAAGATGCGGCGGCTCACGACTGGATCACCAGCCAACAGCGCCAAGCGCAACGCACGTCTGTCTCCCCTCTCCCGCAAGCGGGAGAGGGGCCGGAGGAGAGGGAAAACGCCCAAACACCGTGGGCCAACCGCCTGATCTACGGCGACAACCTGCTCGCCATGGCCGCGCTGCTGGCGGGCGACGACACCACCCCCTCGCTGCGCGGCAAAGTCGATCTGATCTACATCGATCCGCCGTACGACTCCAAGGCCGACTACCGCACCAAAGTCACTCTGCCCGGCGTCGAGCTGGAACAGAAACCCACCGTCATCGAACAGCATGCCTACTCAGACACTTGGTGCGACGGCACCGCGTCCTACCTAGCCATGATTACGCCCCGGCTGATCCTGATGCGCGAACTGCTGGCCGATACCGGCTCGATCTACGTGCATCTGGACTGGCATGTTGGACACTATGTCAAGCTGGCCATGGATGAAGTGTTTGGCAAATCGAACTTTCACAACGAAATCATCTATTGCTACAGTGGCGGCGGCGTTCCGACAAATGAAATGCCGAGAAAGCACGACACGATTTTCTGGTATTCCAAAGGGCAAACCTGGACTTTCAATACTCAATATCGCCCTTACTCGGAAGGCACTCTTCAACGCGGAAGAACTGCGGTTAAAGGGCCGGACGCTGAACTTCGATCCGAGGGAACACCAATCAACGATTGGTGGCCAGATGTCAAAAAAATCACCAGCCCGACGGACCCGGAAAAGCTGTACTACGACACCCAAAAGTCCGAGGAATTGTTGTCCCGGATCATAAAAATGGGGAGCTGCGAAGGTAACTTGGTGTTGGACGTTTTTGGGGGTTCAGGCACCACCGCCGCCGTCGCCGAAAAACTCGGCCGTCGCTGGATTACCAGCGATCTTGGTAAACCCGCCTGCATGATCATGCGCAAGCGGTTGATCGACCAGGACGCCAAGCCTTTCCTCTATCAGGCCATCGGCGACTATCAGGTGGAGGCGGCGCGCGCGACGCTGGGGCGAGATTTCCGCATCGGCGATCTGTCGCAGATTGTGCTGTCGCTGTACGGCGCGCTGCCCTTGTCGCCGGAGGACAGCCCGCAACGCAACCTCGGCCACGTCACCGCGGGCGGCAGCAAGACGCTGGTGCTGGCCGATTCACCCAACAAGCTGACCGGCACGGCGACGCTGAAAAAGGCCATCGCGCAACGCGACACCCTGCTGGGCGGCTGGGACCGGGTGGTGGTGCTGGGATGGAACTTCGAGCCTTCGATCGGCGAGACGATCACGGCGCTGAATGATGAACGGCTGGAAGTGCTGGTGATTCCACCCGACCTGATGGACCGGCTGAAGAAGAAGGGCGGGCTGGAGAAGCTGCGTGGGTCGGTGCGGTTTTCGAGCTTGCAGTATTTGACGATTCATCCCGTCACGCGCACACCCTCTCCCCCAGCCCCTCCCCCGCTTGCGGGGGAGGGGAGTGCAGCGGAGGAAACGCTGACGGTCAAGCTCAGGAACTATGTGCTGCTGTCGCCCGAGGCGATCAATCTGGATGAAGCCAACCGGGCAAAACTGCAGGCCATTGCCAACGCCGAACCGCTAGCACTGATTGAATACTGGGCGGTTGACCCGGATTACGACGGCCAGGTGTTCCGCTCGGTTTGGCAGGACTATCGCGGCAACACGGCGAATGACGGCGACCCGCTGCGAGTGGTGACGCAGGCGGTACTCACCGTGCCCGCCAAGCCCGGCGCGCGCCGGGTCTGCGTGCGGGTGGTGGATGTGTTCGGCTTCGAGGCGGAAGTGGTGACAGCCGTGGCAGCAGCATGAGCACCAGGACGGAGGACCAGCTTGCACTGTCTGCCGGGCTGACTGCCAAAACCAACGCGCTGTGCCTGGACCTCGAATCTGGCGCGGCTGAAATACTCGACCTCGTTACCCCCGTTACTTCCGAGTTACTGAAGTGGTGGTTCGGCGACGACATGGTGGCGGCGCGTGGCGGGTTGAATTTCCACGCCGGGCAAAAGCAGGCGATCCTGAATGCCATCGTGGCGCACGAAGTGCTGGGCGCGACTACGCTGCTGGATCTATACAAGCAGGCTGCGCCCGATGCGCTGCTGGCTGGCAGTCGCATGAGCGAAGTCGCACAAGCCAAACACGCGCACCCCAAATACTGTTTGAAAATGGCGACCGGCACGGGCAAAACCTGGGTATTGCAGGCGCTGCTGATCTGGCAAATGCTCAACAAGAATGCGGCGTTGAACGAGGGTGTGGACGATCCGCGCTTTACCCGGCAGTTTCTGATCGTCACCCCCGGTTTGATTGTGTACGAGCGGCTGCTGGATGCGTTTTGCGGCAAGCTCATGGGCGGTGTGCGCGATTTTTCCACCTCGGACGTGGCGCAATTTGCAGACTTGTTCATTCCGGATTCGTACCGCGAGCGGGTGTT
>JAUPLV010000106.1 GCA_030836725.1 Pseudomonadota bacterium
TCACATCAGTTTTTGCTTATTTTCTCACTTAATCGCTGTGCCACCAATGGGTGGACAAACGGCGTCACGTCGCCGCCCAACTGCGCGATCTCGCGGATCATGCTGGCGGAAATGAACATGTACTGATCCGACGGGGTCAGGAACAGGGTTTCGATATCGGGTCTGAGGTTGCGGTTCATCCCCGCCAGCTGAAATTCATACTCGAAATCGGACGCGGCGCGCAGCCCCCGCAGCACCGCGATCGCGCCCTGCTCGGCGACGAAGTCGATCAGCAGCCCTGAAAAGCCTTCCACATGCACTTTCGGCACGTCGGCCAGGACGTCGCGCGTCATCGCGACCCGCTCCTCCATGCTGAAAAACGGCTGTTTGTTGCGCGACGCCGCCACTGCGACGATGACGCGATCGAACAGCCGCACCGCGCGCCGAACCAGGTCCTCGTGGCCGCGCGTGATGGGGTCGAACGTGCCGGGATAGACAGCAGTCAGCATGGGTTATTCCTTGATCAGTAAAGCAAAATGCGCGCGCCCTGCGCGGCCGCCGCGATGGATGTTCAATCCGGGCGGCGGGATCACCGGCGTGGCCTGTTCGATGTAAGCCTGGCCGCCGGGCTTGAGGTGGCGCGTCAGGTCAGCGAGCACCGTCGCCGCCAGACCGCTGTCGAACGGCGGATCGACAAAAATCAGGTCGAAGGTTTCGCGGCTGCTCGCCAGCCAGGCCAGGGCGTCGGCGCGCAGGATCTCGACCTGGCCTGCCCCGAGCACGGCGCGGTTTTTTTCCAGCGCGTCGTGCGCGGCGCGCTCGCGTTCGAGCATGATCACTCGCCCGGCTCCGCGCGAGGCGGCCTCGAAGCCGAGCGCGCCGCTGCCAGCGAACAGGTCGAGGCAGCCCCAGCCCGGCAGATCCTGTCCCAGCCAGTTGAACAGCGTCTCGCGCACGCGGTCGGGCGTGGGGCGCAGGCCGGTGCTGTCGGGAAAATCCAGCAGCCGGCGGCGATACTGCCCGCCGATGATGCGCACGCGGTTGGCGGCTCCATGCGCCCGCCCAGGCGCCGCGTGCTTAGCGGGCACTGCCCGTCCCCACCACCACGGTCACCAGCTTGTCGGGATCGATGCGGCGGGCAAACGCCTGCTTCACCGCTGCCGCGTCGACCGCATCGACCTGGTCGACCCATGTGTCCAGATAGTCCAGCGGCAAGTTATAAAAGCCGATCACCGACAGGTAGTCGAGGATTTTCCGGTTGCTGTCGATGCGCAGCGGAAAGCCGCCGACAAGGTTCGATTTGGCCTGAGTGAGCTCGGCTTCGGAGGGGCCGTCGGCGATGAACTGCCGCAGGGTCGCCTGCGCCACCTTCAACGCGTCGCCGGTCTGCTCCAGCTTGGTCTGCAGGCCCAGCTGAAACGGTCCGGCCTCCATCATCGGCAGGAAATAGCTGTAGACGCTGTAGGCGTAACCGCGCTTGTCGCGCACCTCGCGCATCAGCTGCGAATCGAAACCGCCGCCGCCCAGCACATAGTTGCCGACAAACAGCAGAAAGAAATCGGGGTCGCTGCGCGCCATGCCCACCGTCCCCATCAGCACATGGCTTTGGGTGGAGGGATGGGCGATGCGCGTATCGGAGGGCGTCGGCGGCACAGGCTTCGGCAGCGCCGGCGACGCGGCCGTCCGGGACAAGCCGGCGGTCAGGCGAACGGCGATGGCTTCGGCCTCGGCGCGCGTGATGTCGCCCATCAGCGAAATCACCACGTTGGGCACGCTGTAATGGGTGCGATAAAACGCCAGCAGGTCGCCCCGCGTCAGCCGCGCGATGGCGGTCGGGTCGCCCGCTTCATCGTGCGCGTAGGGATGCGTTCCATACAGCGCGCGGTAAAACGCCTTGCTGGCGACTTCGCCGGGATCGGCTTCGGCCTCGCGTATCGACGAGATCAGGCGCTGCTTTTCGCGCTTGACCACCGCCTGCGGAAAATCGGGGTGCTGCAGCACGCGCGCGAGGATGTCGAGCGCCTTGTCCCTTTCAGCGGCCGACGACAGGGTGCGCAGCGCCACGCCGGCGCGGTCGCGATCGAAACGTCCCGACAGCACCGCGCCCACATCGGCCAGGCGATGCGCGATGTCGGTTTCGGAAAGGCCGCCCGCGCCCTGGTCGAGCAGGCCGTGGGTCAACTGGGCGAGGCCGGCCTTGCCGACGGGATCGCGGGCGCTGCCGGCTGAAAAATCCACCGCGATATCCAGCATCGGCAGCTCTCGGCTTTCGACAAAGAACACCCGCGCGCCCTGCGGCGTTTGCCAGTTCTGGATGGCGAGCGCGGCCTGCGCCGAAAGCGGCAGGCTCAGCAACAGGGCGACAAGACAAGACTTGATTGACATGGTTTTGTTTGAAAGAACCTTGATTGACAAAACTTTAATTGGCATGGCGCACTCCCGGCACGCTGGCGCGAGTGGGTCGCGCGTTCAGCGGTTGCGGGTCGAGCTCGGCCACGCTCAGCCGGTCATCCCGCAGCCATTGCCGCGCGGCGGCCCGCACCTCGGCCGCGGTCACCGCGCGCAGCTTGCCGACCCGGCCCGCCAGCGCCTCGGGCGGCAGTCCGATGGTCACGTAGTCGCCCAGCTGCATGGCCTGGTAAAACAGCGAGTCGCGCTGGTACACGTCGGCCGCGATCACCTGTGCCTTGACCCGCGCCAACTCCGCTTCGCTGATGCCTTCGCGCTGGACGCGTTCAAGCTCGCCGCGGATGGCTTTTTCCAGCGCCGCCACCGATTTGCCGGGCGCGGGCGTCGCGTCGATCATGAACATGCCCGGACCGCGCGCGGCGGCATCATAGCCCGCGCTCGCGTTCACCGCGATCTGCCGCGTCTTGACCAGCGACTTTTGCAGGCGCGCCGAGTCATTGCCGGACAGCACCCCGGCCAGAATCTGCAGCGCGTATGGCGTCGTGTCCTGCTCCCAATCCTTCAGCGACGGCGCATGCCAGACCATCAGCAGATACGGCAGCTGCGCCGGCGCCTTCACTACGATGCGCTTCTCACCGGCCTGCTCGGGCTCGGCCTGGGGCTTGCGTTGCGGCAAGGCGCGCGCCGGCACCGCGCCGAAATACTGCTTGGCCAATGCGATCACCTCGTCCGCCTTGACGTCACCCGCCACCACCAGGGTGGCGTTGTTCGGCGCATACCATCGCGCATACCAGTCGCGTGCATCCTGCGCGGTCATGTTCTTCAGATCATCCATCCAGCCGATGATGGGGCGGCGGTAGGGATGCGTCTGGTAAGCCGTCGCCATCAGGCGTTCGTACAGCACCGATTGCGGCTGGTCGTCGGTGCGCAGCCGGCGCTCCTCCATCACCACCTGGATTTCCTTGGCGAACAGTTCGTCGCTGATGACCAGGTTGGCCATGCGGTCGGCCTCCAGCTGCATCGACAGCGCCAGCCGGTCCTTCTGCATCTGCTGGAAATACGCGGTGTAATCGCGGCTGGTAAACGCGTTCTCGCGCCCTCCGGCGGCGGCGATGCGCTTTGAAAACTCGCCCGGCGGCACGGTCTGCGTGCCCTTGAACATCATGTGCTCAAGCACGTGCGCCACCCCGGTGGCGCCGTTGAACTCATCCATCGATCCGGCGCGATACCACACCTGCGACACCATCACCGGCGCGCGGCGATCTTCGTGCACGATCACCCGCATTCCATTGTCCAGCGTGACGTCCGTCAAAGCTGCCTGCGCGCTGCCTGCCAGCAGCGCCAATCCGATTGCCCATAGGCTGCGCATGGTATTCACCTCTGATTGCACGTGTTTGAATGATCCTGCCAACCGCAAGCGGTCAACTGCGGTTTTCAGGATGATAAGATACAGCGTCCGTCAAATAGTTGTGCTGACTACCCTGATCCGTGTTTAGTTTCTTCAAGCCCAAACCCGCTTCCGCACCGGAAACGCCCACGCCCGAACAGCCAGCGGCGCACCCCGTCGCGAGCCCCCCGCCCGTCGATCCCGCCGCCCAGCCGCGCCCGGGCTGGGCGCAACGGCTGAAGCAGGGACTCGCAAAAACCCGCGACCGGCTCGGCGGCCAGCTGTCGAGCCTGTTCGGCGTTGGCCGCAAGATCGACGCCGAACTGTTCGAGGAGCTTGAAACCATCCTCATCACCGCCGACATCGGCGTCGACGCGACCCAGTCGCTGCTCGACAGCCTGCAAAAAAAGGTCCGGCGCGAGGGACTGACCGAGGCCTCGGACCTGCAGGCCGCCTTGAAACAGGCGCTGGTCGACATGTTGACCCCGCTGCAGGCGCCGCTCGACGTCACCCCGCACAAACCTTTTATCCTCATGCTGGCCGGCGTCAACGGCGCCGGCAAGACCACCACCATCGGCAAGCTCGCCAAGCTGTATCAGGCGCAGGGGCTGTCGGTGCTGCTGGCGGCGGGCGACACCTTCCGCGCGGCGGCGCGCGAGCAGTTGCAGGTCTGGGGCGAACGCAACAACGTGACGGTGATCAGCCAGCAAAAGGGCGACTCCGCCGCGGTCATTTTTGACGCCATCCAGGCCGCGCAGGCGCGCGGCATCGACGTGGTGCTGGCCGACACCGCCGGCCGGCTGCCTACCCAGCTGCATCTGATGGATGAAATCAGAAAGGTCAAGCGGGTGATCGAGAAAGCCGCCCCCGGCGCGCCGCACGAGGTCCTGCTGGTGCTCGACGCCAACACCGGGCAGAACGCCGTCGCCCAGGTGAAGGCCTTCGACGATGCGCTCGGCGTCACCGGACTGGTGCTGACCAAGCTCGACGGCACCGCCAAGGGCGGCGCCATCGCCGCCATCGCCCAGGCACGGCCAGGCCCGGCGCGGCCGATCCCGGTGCGCTACATCGGCGTCGGCGAAAGCGTCGACGATCTGCGGCCGTTCGATGCGCGCGAGTTCGTCGATGCCGTGTTCGCCGTTTGATGAAACCTGGCGCATGATCAGCTTCAGCCAGGTCACCAAGCGCTATCCGGGCGGGCATGAAGCACTGTCCAGCGTCAATCTCGGCATCGAAAAGGGCGAACTGGTGTTCCTGACCGGACATTCCGGCGCCGGCAAGAGCACCCTGCTGAAACTCGTCGCCGCCATCGAGCGCCCCACCAGCGGCGTGGTAACAGTCAGCGGCCAGAACGTCGGGCGCCTGCCGCAGCGAGCCATCCCCTATCTGCGCCGCAACATCGGCCTGATATTCCAGGATCACAAACTGCTGTTCGACCGCAATGTGATCGAGAACGTGGTGCTGCCGCTCGACATCGCCGGGCTCGACCGCCGCGAGTCGCTGAAGCGCGCGCGCGCGGTGATCGACAAGGTCGGCCTGCTGAATCGCGAAAAAGCCAACCCGATCAGCCTCTCCGGCGGCGAACAGCAGCGCCTGTGCATCGCCCGCGCGCTGGTCAGCCGCCCCGCCCTGCTGCTCGCCGACGAACCCACCGGCAACCTCGACGCCGGCTACGCCGCCGACATCATGTCGATGTTCCGCGACTTCCATCAGGTCGGCACCACCCTGTTGATCGCCACCCACGACGACCGCGCCATCGCCGCGCTGGGAGGCCGCACCCTGCGGCTGGCCCATGGAAAGGTAGAAGAGGTTTCGGCATGATCGGCTGGATGCGCCACCAGAAGCATGCGCTCACTTCCTCGCTGCACCGCCTGAGCCGGCAGCCCATGGCCACCCTGCTGACAGCCCTTGCGATGGGCGTTGCGATCAGTCTGCCGAGCGGGCTGTATCTGGCGCTCGACAACCTCAGCCGGCTGGCCGGCGGCCTGCCGGCGCAGCCGGAGATCAGCCTGTTCCTGGCGGACAACGTTTCATCCGCGCAGAAGCAGGCCATTGCCGCGCGCCTCAGGCAAGCCGACATCGCCAGCGCCCGCCATGTACCCAGGGACGAAGCGCTGGCGACGCTCGGCGCCGAGCAGGGCCTGGCCGACATCGCCGCCGGCCTGACGCAGAATCCGCTGCCCGATGCCTGGATCGTTCATCCCCGCGCATCGACACGCGAAGAACTGGAGCGACTCCAGACCGCGCTCGCGGAGATGCCGGGCGTGTCCGACACCCATCTCGACAGCCAGTGGGCCGAACGCCTGCAGGCCGGACTCGACATTGGCCGCACCGGCGTCTGGTTGCTGGCCGGTCTTTTCGCCGTCGCCCTCGCCGCCATTTCCGGAAACGCCATTCGCGCCCAGGTGCTGGCCCGGCGCGACGAAATCCAGGTCAGCCGTCTGATCGGCGCCACCGACCGCCATATCCGCCGGCCTTTCCTCTATCTGGGTGCGCTGCAGGGCTTGCTCGGAGGTCTCGCTGCCAGCGGCGTGCTCGCGATGGCGGGATGGTTGCTGCGGGCTCCGGTCGAGCATCTGGCCAGCCTGTATGGCTCGGCTTTCCAGTTGTCCTCCCCCGCCATGCTGGAAATTGTCACCGTACTCGGGCTCACCACTCTGTTTGGCTGGCTCGGTGCCTGGCTATCGGTGGCGCGGGCGCTTCACCAGGCTGAAACTGCCGCCTGAGCGGCTTGAAACGGAACTTCCACAGGTTTTGGCACTCTTTCGATGCGAGTGCTAGAATGATTCTTTAGGAGGAAGTAATTATCCATGACTGAAGCCATGTCTTTACCGATTCCCGCGGCTTACAGCCTCGACAGTTATATCCAGACGGTCAATCGCTATCCGCTGCTCAGTCTTGAGGACGAGCAGCGTCTGGCGCGTGCCTGGCACGACGCTCAGGACGTCGATGCCGCCCGTCAGCTGGTGGTTTCGCATCTGCGCGTAGTGGTCAGCGTGGCGCGCCATTATCTGGGCTATGGCCTGCCGCACGCCGACCTGATACAGGAAGGCAATGTCGGCCTGATGAAGGCGGTCAAGCGTTTCGACCCCGATCGCGGGGTTCGTCTGGTGTCGTTCGCGCTGCACTGGATCCGCGCCGAGATTCACGAATATGTTCTAAAAAACTGGCGCCTGGTCAAAGTCGCCACCACCAAGGCGCAACGCAAGCTGTTTTTCAACCTGCGCAGCCTGAAGCAGTCGCTCAACGCCCTGACGCTCAAGGAAGCCGATGCGATGGCGCGCGAACTCAACGTCAGCCGCAAGGATGTGCTGGAAATGGAAACCCGCCTGTCGGGCCATGACATGTCGATCGACCCGACGCTGGACGACGGCGAAGAAAGCTACAGCCCGCTGGCCTTTCTGGCGAGTCCTGACGAAAATCCGGCCCAGTTGCTGGAGCGCGAGCAGACCGAACGCCTGCGCCATACCGGTCTGGCCACCGCGCTGGAAAATCTCGACGAACGCAGCCGCCACATCATCAAGGCGCGCTGGCTGACCGAA